>JAZRBL010000081.1:0-9838 GCA_045635045.1 Candidatus Enterocola sp.
TACTCTATTAACGAAGTATTGGCTCGTGTAAAAGCTGTATTAAAACGCACCTCGCAAAACGCAGCTAGCGCAACTCCTGTAAAAACCAACGAAATTATCCCTAATAAAGAAGAGGATATTCTTATTTTCAACGACTTACAAATTAACCTCATCAATAAAACCACCTTTATTGGTACTACAGAAATTAGCCTTACCAAGAAAGAATTTGAGCTATTGGCTTTGTTTTTACAATGCCGCAACCGCGTACTATCGCGCGAGCAATTGCTAGAAAACATTTGGAAAGGTGAATCGAACGTATTAGACCGTACCATTGACGTCAACATTACCCGACTTCGTAAAAAAATCAAGCCATACGACAAAAACCTACAAACCAAACAAGGTTACGGCTACATTTTTTCTGAAAAATAGTTGACACTTTGTCATATTCTTTGCTTTGGCATTGTTTTTGCTCTACCTAGAGCAAAGAAAACAATTACTAAACTACAAGAATATGAAACAAGGTAACATTGGAGTAACTTCGGAAAACATTTTCCCCGTTATCAAGAAATTTTTGTACAGCGATCACGATATCTTTTTGCGTGAATTGGTATCGAATGCTGTAGATGCTACACAAAAACTTAAAACCCTATCGTCTGTTGGTGAATTCAAAGGCGAATTGGGCGAGCTGAACGTATCGGTACGTTTGGACAAAGACGCTAAAACCCTAACCATCTCGGACCGTGGTGTGGGTATGACTGCCGAAGAAATTGACAAATACATCAACCAAATTGCTTTTTCGGGTGCCGAAGAGTTCTTAGACAAATACAAAGACGATGCCAATGCCATTATTGGCCATTTTGGTTTGGGTTTCTACTCATCGTTCATGGTATCGAAAAAGGTTGAAATTTACAGCCAATCGTACAAAGAAGGAAGCAAAGCGGTAAAATGGAGCTGCGAAGGCAACCCCGATTACACCATGGAAGAAACCACCAAAGCCGATCGTGGTACCGACATTGTGCTTTACATTGACGACGAAAACGTTGCGTTCTTAGAAGAAAGCAAGATTACCGAACTACTGAATAAATACTGCAAATTTTTGCCTATTCCCATTGCTTTTGGCAAGAAAAAAGAATGGAAAGACGGCAAAGAACAAGAAACCGCCGAAGATAACATTGTAAACAACGTAGAACCTGCATGGGTAAAAAAACCTGCCGACCTTACCGACGAAGATTACAATACATTTTACCGCGAATTGTATCCATACGGCGAAGAGCCCTTGTTCCACATTCACCTAAACGTAGATTATCCGTTTAATTTGACCGGCATTTTGTACTTCCCCAAGGTGAAGAACAACATTGAGTTGCAACGCAATAAAATTCAACTTTACTGCAACCAAGTATTTGTTACCGACAGCGTAGAAGGCATTGTTCCTGAATTCTTAACCTTGCTACACGGGGTAATTGACTCGCCCGATATTCCACTAAACGTAAGCCGTTCTTATTTGCAAAGCGATGGCAATGTTAAAAAGATATCGAGCCACATTACCAAGAAAGTTGCCGACCGCTTGCAAGAAATTTTTAAAGCAGAACGTACCGAATTTGAAAACAAATGGGACAGCCTTAAAATTTTTATCAACTATGGTATGCTTACCGACGAAAAATTTTACGAACGTGCGGTGAAGTTCAACTTATTTAAAAATACCGATGGCAAATACTTTACGGCCGAACAATACAAAACATTGGTAGAAAGCAACCAAACCGACAAAGACGGCAACCTTATTTATTTGTACACCAACGATGCAGAGCAACAATTTAGCTACATCGAAGCCGCTAAAGCCAAAGGTTACGACGTTTTGGTAATGGACGGACAGTTGGATGTACACTTGGCATCGATGTTGGAGCAAAAGAACGAAAAGAGCCGCTACGTACGTGTGGATAGCGACACCATTGACAACATTATTTTAAAAGAAAATTCCGCTACCGTAACCCTTACGGCAAATGAGCAAAACGCACTTAGCAGCATTTTTAAAGCTGAATTGCCCGAAGACAAAGAAAACAGCTACTGGGTTAGCTTTGCTGCCTTGGATGCAGAAAGCATGCCACTGATGATTACGCAACAAGAATTTATGCGCAGAATGAAAGAAATGGCGGCTACCCAAGGTGGTATGATGAGTTTTTACGGTCAAATGCCCAACAGCTACAACCTAGTGGTAAATACCAACCATGCGCTTATTAAACGTTTGTTGGAAGCTACCCAAAACAGTGTAGGCGAAAAGGTAAATCCTATTAACCAAGAAATTGCCGAACTAAAACAAATGGTAGAAACCATTAACGAAGCTAACAAAGACAAGAAAGACGACGAAATTGCCGAAACCGACAAAGAATTAATTAAATCGAACAATGAGAAAATAGCCACTTTAGAAAAAGACAAAGAAGCTATTTATCAAGACTTTGCAAAAGGCGAAGACATGGTTCGTCAACTTATTGACTTGGCGCTGCTTGCTAACAACATGTTAAAAGGCGAAGCGCTTAGCAAATTTGTAAAACGTAGCACATCGTTTATTTAAAACGGTGCGCTTGCGACATAAAAAAAGCTCGACTCTGTATGGGTCGAGCTTTTTTATGTCTAATTCTTATCTTATTGTTTGGCAAATTGAATAATTTCTTTTCTAAAATGCCAAGCTAACAACAAACCATACATAAGCGCCACCGATAGAACCATGTATTTTTTGTAGGTTTTACTCCAATGGGTTAAAGGAACAACATTTAACGACATGGGCGAAATCACTTCTATGGGTTCAGACAAATAGGTAAGTGCATTTTGAATACCCATTACTCTGTTGTGCAAATCCAATACATCGTTGTGCATCAAACGGGTTTGCTCGCGCAACAACATATTTCTGCCCGATTTATCGTTTATCAAAATAGATCGTCTTGAATTTTCTAGGTATTCAATTTCGCGCAAACTGTCTAACATGACAATCTCGTTTTGAAGAATAGCCATGTTCTTTTTTAGCTCATCTATACGCATGCTATTAGCATTTTGAACGTAAGGGTGATTTTTGAAATATTTTTCGATGGCTTCGCCCCACAAACGAATGGTAGACGAATCGGTACTACGCACCTCTACGGCAAAAATATTAGAAAGAACCGAATTATCGGAGTTTATTTTTTGGTTCGATTTGTCGACCATATAACCGGTTTTAAGCGTATCCATAGGATAAACATAATGAGGCAAAATACCACGATAGGTACGCATAGCCGTTACAGGAACATCCATTCTGCTCATAATAACAGAAGGTGTCTCTCTGCTTATGGCTTGCAACAGATTCACATAATCGCTACTTTGACAAACCCTGGATTTAATAATCATTTGTCCTGAATAGATGGTTCTATAGAATTTTGGAATCCAAATAGACATACCAAAACCTATAAAGGCGGCCAATACCAAAAAGTACCATTTTTTTAAGGCAAAACGCACCAAAAAAAGGAATGGGCACCAAAGGTACTTCTTTAAGAAATCTAGCCCCCAACGGACTAAATCCAACAAATCGTATTCGTTTTTGTTCTCCATAGCGTGTATTGTTATAAAATTTTGAGACTAGCGTAATCTAAGGCGTTTACCCTCTGTTGCCTTTTCGGTATACTCCATGCAGTTTAAATCGTAGAGGTTGTGCAAGCGAATGCCGTATTGTTGTGAAATGCTATGCATCGACTCGCCTGCTTGAATAATATGATACCCTTTACCATCTTCTACCAATTTCTTTTTTTGTTGAAGGTAAACAATTTCTCCTACTTCGGGTTGACGGGTTTTACGGTCTACATCGTTGTAACGACAAATACTAGAGAAAGGTATTCGGTGCGCTTTAGCAATGGTATAGTACGATTCGCCTTTTTGCACAATTACGTATTTTAAGCCCTGATTATTTTTTACCACTTGTTGTTTAGCAGGCGTTTTTGCCTCTTTGGATGTGGTTTTGTACGATTGGGTATCAAAACGATGCAAATCATTGTCTTCGATAAGTGCAATAAGGCGTTTAGCGTAATTAGGATCGGTAGCATAACCTGCTTGTTTTAAGCCTTTTGCCCAGCCCTTATAGTCGGTTTTATCCAACTCAAACAAGAAAGAATAACGTGCTTTGTTTTTCAAAAACAACGAGTGATCAATAAACGAATCTTCGGCACGTTTGTATTTACGAAAACATTCATTTTTTTTATCGTCATCGTGGTATACTTTTTCGCCATCCCAATCGTTGTGGCATTTAATACCAAAGTGATTGTTGGCTTTTACGGCTAACTCTGATTTACCTACACCCGATTCCAAAATTCCTTGAGCCAAGGTAATACTTGCTGGAATGCCATAATCGTTCATCTCGCGCATGGCAATGTTTTTATATTTTTCTATATACTCTTCATACTGAGCATACAAGGGCGACGACAGAAAAAAAAGAAGCATGCAAACTACTCCTACCAAACGAAATCTATTTTTTTGCATATCCATGTTTTTTTATTTGGTTACAAAAGTAATCGTTTTTCACGATATTTCGAACCTATTTTTTGTAAAATTCTTGAATTTCACGTACTTTTGTGCTACAATGGAAAGAAAATTAACCACATCTTTATCGCAATTGGATTTGACGTTAATTGAAGCGGCTCAACAAGCGGCTCAAACAGCTTATGCGCCCTATTCTCAATTTAACGTTGGTGCGGCTGTTTTACTAGCGGATGGACGTATTGTAAAAGGTTCTAACCAAGAGAACAAAGCATACGGTTCGTGCGTATGCGCCGAGCGTGTAGCCCTACTTTATGCTACCGCTAACTACGCCGCCACGCCACCCGTTAGCATTGCCATTTGCGCCATGCAAAACGGCACCTATACTCCCCAACCGGTTACTCCTTGTGGTGAATGCAGACAAGTACTTATTGAAATGCAAGAACGCTTTCAGACTCCCATTCGTGTGGTGATGTATGGAGCAGATTACTGTTTTGTAGCAGAAAACGCCTCCCTTTTACTTCCTGCTTCCTTTTAACCCATCCCTAGCATGGCCGGCATTAAACACATAGATCGCTATATCCTAAAAAACTTTTTTAGAACGTTTACCAGCACGTTCTTTGCCAGTCTTTTTGTGCTACTCATGCAATTTATGTTTAGACACATTGACGATTTTATTGGCAAAGGTGTTGGGTTGGGTATATTGGCCGAGTTTTTCTTACACGCAGCCCTTTCGTTGGTACCGTTGTCGTTGCCGCTTTCTATTTTAATTGGTTCGCTCATGACCTTTGGCAACCTAGGCGAGCGCCTGGAATTATTGGCCATGAAAGCTGCAGGTATATCGCTGTTTCGCATCATGCGATCGCTCATTATTGTAATGGTATTTATTGCCATAGGCAGCTTTTATTTTTCGGACCACGTTTTGCCTTACACACAAGTAAGGATGTGGACGCTCATCTTTTCTATCAGAGAAAAACCCCTTGAATTAGAAATTCCAGAAGGTGCTTTTTACAACGGCATTACAGGACGTAACATTTACGTTGGTCACAAAACATCGGACGCACTACTAGACGTGGTTATTTACGATTATTCCAATGGTTTTGAGAATACCTCCATTATGTTGGCCGATACGGGTTACATTAGCCAAAGCAAAGACAAAAAGCAGCTTATTTTGCGCCTACATAGTGGCGAAACGTTTGAACACCTAAAACAAAGTGGAGAGGATAAGCGTGGAGGGAAAATTATTCCTTATCGCCGCGAAAATTTTTCTAAAAAAGAAATTGTTATTGACTACGATGGCAATTTTAACGAATTAGACCCCGATTTTTTAGAAAGACAATACGTTAGCAAAAACACCAAAGAGCTACAACACGCAGTTGACTCTATTGATGTGCGCATTGACAATTACCTAGCCAAAGCAGAAGAAAAGGTACAAAAAACTACCTATTTTAACCGCAACCAAAAAACCACCGAACAAAGCATTGACACCACTGGCATTGTTTCTTTAGGCGCAAACACCAACATCAACGACATGTATTTACGCCTAAACGACTACAATAAAAAAATGGTAATCAATACAGCGCTAACCCGCACGCGTGTTATTCAGGGCGATATTGTTTATCGGAAAAACGACGTTGAGTGGTTGCAAGTAGAACAAAGACGCCATGCTATAGAATGGCACAAACGCCACACTTTACCCTTTGCATGCATTATTTTCTTGTTTATTGGGGCACCACTAGGAGCCATTATTAGAAAAGGGGGCATGGGCATGCCATTGGTAATCTCTACCCTGCTCTTTATTACCTATTACATCATTGATAATACGGGTTACAAGATAGCACGCGAAGGATTATGGCAAGTTTGGCAAGGCATGTGGCTAAGTGCTTTTGTGTTATTGCCTTTAGGCATTACACTAACGTATATGGCAGCCAACGAGCTTACCATTACAAATGGTGAAACGTATAAAAACTTTATTAAAAAAATTTTTACTACCTTTACACACCCATTCAGAAAGAGAAATAAAAACTAATTATATATGGCACTAAATACGATAGAAGAAGCTTTAGAAGACTTCAGAGAAGGTAAATTTTTAATTGTTGTTGACGACGAAGACCGCGAAAACGAAGGTGACTTTATCATCGCAGCAGAAAAAATTACCCCAGAAGCAGTTAATTTTATGCTTAAAAACGGACGCGGTGTGCTTTGCGCTCCTATTACCGAATCGCGTTGCGCCGAGTTGGAATTAGACAAACAAGTAAGCAACAACACCTCTATTTTGGGCACGCCTTTTACCGTTACCATCGATAAAATAGAAGGTTGCTCTACCGGCGTATCTACAGCCGACCGCGCTGCTACCATTAAAGCACTAGCCGACCCAGCTTCTACCCCACAAACCTTTGGCAGACCCGGTCATATCAACCCACTTTATGCCAAAGAAAAGGGTGTACTTCGCCGTGCCGGTCATACCGAAGCGGCTGTAGACTTAGCACGCCTTTCGGGTTTGTATCCTGCTGCTGCGCTTATTGAAATTATGAACGAAGACGGCACCATGGCGCGTATGCCCGATTTGCTAAAAGTAGCAGAACAATTTGGCATTAAAATCATTACCATTCGCGATTTAATTTCGTATCGCCTTCAACAAGAATCGATAGTAGAAAAAGGCGAAACAGCCAATCTTCCTACCAAATACGGCGATTTTAAAATCATTCCTTTCCGCCAACTTTCTAACGGCCTAGAACACGTAGCACTGGTAAAAGGTACTTGGGAAGAAAACGAACCTATTTTAGTAAGGGTTCACTCGTCGTGCGTTACGGGCGATATTTTTGGATCGCTTCGTTGCGAATGTGGCGACCAACTTCACAAAGCCATGGAAATGGTAGAAAAAGAAGGCAAAGGGGTTATTATCTACCTTATTCAAGAAGGCAGAGGCATTGGACTTATGAACAAAATCAAAGCCTACTCGCTTCAAGAACAAGGTCTTGACACAGTAGATGCCAATATCCAACTTGGTTTTAGTCCTGACGAACGCGATTATGGCGTTGGTGCTAGCATTTTGCGCGAAATTGGCGTTAGAAAAATGCGCCTTATTACCAACAACCCTGTAAAACGCATTGGTCTAGAAGGTTATGGTTTGGAAATTGTAGAAAATATAGGCATCGAGGTGGGCATTAATAAACACAACGAGCACTACATGCAAACCAAGAAGGAGCGCATGGGGCATAATTTGAAGTTATAATCGCTTCGCTGCGCGAAGATGCGGTGATGCGCAACACATAATAAAAAACTGAATTAAGAGATGCAATTCAAGGCGCTCTTAATTCAGTTTTTTTATCCCCATATAATATTAACTTCAGGAGTAAGATCTATAGCAAATTTTTCTTTTACAGAAGCGCGGATACTATCCGATAAGTTGATAATATCCAAACCATTAGCGCCGCCTTTATTGATAAGTACCAAGGCTTGCGCACCGTGCACGGCTACCTTCCCTACCGATTTGCCTTTCCAACCACATTGTTCAATGAGCCATCCTGCCGGAATTTTTACCTCTCCGTTGCCTAAGGCATAAAAAGGCATGGTTGGATAAGCAGCTTGTAGAGTAGCAAATTGATTGGCATCAACTACAGGATTTAAAAAGAAACTACCTGCATTGCCCAACACCTTAGGTTCGGGCAATTTACGTTGACGTATGGCAATAACAGCCTTACGCACCGTTTGCAACGAAACCTCGTCGTATTGTTTTATTTCGTCGGTCAAACTACCATAATTAACATTGAGTTGGGGGTTACGCGACAATTTATACCAAACGGCCGTTACAATGTATTTACCTTTCAACTCGCGTTTAAAAACACTATCGCGGTAAGCAAATTTACACTCGGGATTGGTAAAAATGCGTTTTTGACGGGTTTCTACCTCTATTGTTTCTACTTTATAGATAACATCCTTTACCTCAACGCCGTACGCACCAATGTTTTGAACGGGAGTTGCCCCTACCTCGCCCGGTATAAGCGACATATTTTCTACACCTCCGTAGTTTTTTGCCACACAATAGGCCACAAAATCATCCCACACCACACCTGCGCCAACGCGCACAAAAACATCGGTTTCGGTAGTTTTCATCACCTCTATACCCATAATGTGCGAGTGCAAAATAACTCCTTGGTAGTTGCCAATAAATAATAAATTACTACCTCCGCCTATGTGCAAGAATTTATTTTCTTTTAGCAAATCGAGGCTTAACAATTGCAACAATTCTTCTTCGGAATCGTATTCTACTAAATAAGAAGCATCCACATCCACACCAAAGGTGTTATAGGGGAGTAAGGAATGGTTTTCGTAGGTTTTCATATTTAATTGACTAATCGGTTAATCGACGAATTGACTAATCGATGATATTAGTTGGTATAATTCGATAAAAAGGCTATTACATTAGCATACAATTGGCGATGATAGGATGTAGCATCGGCTACGGATGTATTGTGCCACAAAAGTACCAATTCGCCATGGTATTTGCGTACTTGCTCTATAATTTGCAAGGAGGTTTCTAGTGCTTGCTGATACGACAACTGCATATAGTTAGACAACGTAACATCCATTATGGCTAGCGGATGCACCATGATATGCTCTACTTGCAACGTAGTGGGCGATATAAAACGTACGGGACGACAAGTGCCCAAACGAAAACCTACACAATCGGCATACCCAACGGTATAATCGTGCAAGATGCCCACCTCTTGCAAAGATATAAAATTATCTGGAATACACGTACGCAAATAATGGTTTCTACTACACGAAATTTCGCATCCTAAAGCCTGCTCTAGCTCAAATTTCTCTGCCAAATAAAACTGGAGAACACATTCTGATTGGTAACTTACATGCCAACCCCATGTAATGGGATATTTGCGCAACAGCCCAAGCAATTTTTGCATGTCTTTATGCCGATAGTTTAAGTAAGGTTTATCAAACTCGCAGGGTCGCAGTGGCATGCGCATAAAATAAATTTGTTTGGCATGAGGCACTTTGGCATCTTGTTCCAATAGCCAGGGGAAAGTATAAGCCGTGTTGTTTTTTAACGATGAGAAAGCATTTTTAAAGGCATTCTTTACTTGCCCACGCAAAATACCACCTATAAAAGACCTTGTTGTACGATGCTCAAATGGCACATCCACATCGTGCGTAAGGGTAATGGTCATTTTTTGCGACGATTGAGGCAACTCCACCCCACAAGCCGCTAAACATTGGCGCAAATACGCACCGTACTCGTCTACCAAAGGACGCTGCAAAAAGCCCGCTTTATACGCCAATGACGATACGGCTTGAAACCTTCTGTGCACATCGCGTGCTGCCACCAAGGTTTCTTCGTATCGCGACA
>JAZRBL010000082.1:0-13503 GCA_045635045.1 Candidatus Enterocola sp.
ACTGACGTGGACGGCCTTAACTTCCTTGAAGGTAAGAGCATGGCTTACGTTAACCGCAAGGCATTTGAGGGTACTGTTTTAGCTCATAACGACGGCGGGGTTCCCAACGTTGTTATCAACTGTGCTGATTTCTCTGAAGAGACATTAGGTCAGCTTATTTACTTCTTCGAAAAAGCTTGCGGTATTAGCGGCTACTTGCTAGAAGTAAATCCATTTAACCAACCTGGCGTAGAAGCTTACAAAAAGAACATGTTCGCTTTGCTAGAAAAACCTGGTTACGAAAAAGAAACTGAGGCTATCAAAGCTCGTTTGAAATAAGAACAGTCGCTTTGCTTGCAAAGCTCCGACGAATCGACTAATCGATGAATCGATAAAAGCCCCTGCCGCTCATCAGAGTAGCAGGGGTTGTTTTATGATGGTGGTGTCAATTACTTATGTCCAAAGGCTTTTTTAAGGGCTTGGGAAATGTTGATGATGAAATCGCCCATGCGTTCTAGCTCGCCCACAATGTCCATGTAGTACACGCTGGTTTGGTAGTTTTTACCGCCAACTTCAAGGGCTTCAATTTCCTCTTCGCGCAGTTGGTTTCTGAGGTTATTGATGTTTTCTTCGGCTTGGTAAGCGTTGGCAATGTCGGTTAGTGTACCATTGTGTGCGGCCTCCAAATTGGTAAGCATCACGCCATACGCCTTGTCTACCATTTGCACCATCAAGGCTATTTTCTCAAGGGTAGCGTCGTCAAAGGCTTTGTTGTGGATGTTGCGTCTAGAAAGAATGCGGCTAATGGCCTCGCCCGAGTCGCCCAACGATTCCAATTCGCCAATAATTTTGTACATGGCTTTTACTCGCATTGAGGTGGTTTGGCTAATGTCGCCCATCGATACGCCATTTAAAAAGGCTGCAATTTCGTACTCAATTTTATCGGAAATTTCTTCGTACTTAACCAGTTTAATGCGCAATTCTTCAAACTTATGGACGTCTTTTTCTGCGATGGTTTGTTGCACGTAACCTAGCCCTTTGCGCGATATTTGGGCAAAATGAATGATTTCGTTAAAGGCTTGTTCCGAGGCAAGCTCTGGGGTAGCTAGCGGACCCGCCGAAATGTATTTCAGCCTAAAGGTTTCGTTGTCTTTGTTTTTAGGAGCTTTGATAATCCATACCACTGCCTTTTCTATGTATTTGATAAACCAAATAAGCAATAAGGTGTTGATGGTATTAAATAAGGTGTGTAGCATGGATAGACCATAAAGTGCTGCCGTTGCCTGGGGTGATGCGACGCCGTTTACTGCAAATCCGTCTGCTGCAGGGTTGGGTAGGCCAAAAAGTTCAATAATGTAGCCTACTAAAGCTAGGAAGGGTTGGAACAAGATCAATGCCCAAATCACCCCAAATACGTTAAAGATGGTGTGTGACATAGCCGCGCGTTTGGCCGATGTGTTCCCCACTGCGGCAGCAATGTTGGCCGTAATGGTGGTACCAATGTTTTCGCCAAGCACCATGGCACAGGCCATGCTAAAGGGAATCCACCCCATGCTAAGCATAATAAGGGTTATGGCCATGGTAGCCGATGACGACTGAATAACCAAGGTGAGTACGGTACCAAAGGCCAAGAAAATAAGCACCGAACCAAAGCCGTAGCTCGACCAGCTTTTTACAAATTCCAATACTTGTGGAGTCTCGTCTAAATTGGGTACAGACTCTTTCATAAACGAAAGTCCCAAGAACAAGAGGCAGAAGCCCACAATGAGCTCGCCTATATTTTGGCGTTGGTTCTTTTTAGAAATAGAGAAAAGAAATCCCAGTGCCATCAGTGGAATGGCTAGGATAGAAATGTCGGCCTTAAAGCCCAACCACGATACCAACCAAGCGGTTACGGTGGTACCAATGTTGGCCCCCATAATAACGCTAATGGCTTGTGCTAGGGTGAGCAATCCTGCGTTTACAAAGCTTACCACCATTACTGTGGTAGCCGACGATGACTGTATAATAGAGGTAATACCAAGTCCGGTTAGTACGCCTTTAAATGGGTTAGAGGTCATGGCCGACAAAAAGCTGCGTAGCTTGTTACCCGATGCTTTTTGAAGCCCCGAACTCATTAAATTCATGCCGTATAGGAACATACCCAGTGCTCCTAACAGCGTAAAAATCTGTAGAATTTCCATGTTTTATTTATTTAACTAATTGTGTTCTAATAGATGTGATTTATGTAGAACCATTAGCTAAATAACAAGTTTACCAAGGCTGATAAGGTGATGCACAGACCTGGTAAAGGAGGATGGAAAATTTAAGGAGTGATTAGAAATACTTAAAACGTGCGAATGAATAAACCCTTTGTTGCTCCATCCAGAAGAGTAGAAGTAACGGTGGGTAGGATAGTTTCGTTTTTGAGTGTTTGGTAAACGCAACAAACTGCTGCCCGATGTTTGTTGGGGAAGGCATAGGTCTGCGTGTGCTGAGGCTATAGCCAGGTAATGAACGTCTTCGTCGGGGGTGGTAGTTGGTTGCTGACTTTCTGCAGTAAGAAAGTCAGTTTTTTCTGCGCTACTATCAAAGACGATGGTAGCAAAAGCAGCAAAAATGAGGTATATCAGCCAGTTTTTCACCAGAAAAAAGTTGCCTGTCATTCTCTTTACAAATATACATTTTTTACCCTACAATCTGTTTACATGACACATAAAAAAACGGCATCTTCTGCGTAGAAGTGCCGTTTTCTCTTATCTTGTAACGTTATTGATACATTAATCGTTAGGATACATCGCATCAATTTCTTTGGCGAACAATTCGTATACCACCTTACGTTTAATTTTTAGGGTGTTGGTAAGGTGACCTTGCTCCATGGTAAAGGGTTTTTCTAGCAAGGTAATGCGTTTAATTTGTTCGTAACGAGCCAATCCTTGGTTACGGGTATTCACCATGCCTTCGTACAAAGCAATGATTTCGGGGTGTTGAATAAGCTCGGCACGTGTGGTGTAGTTGATACCTTTGTTTTTAGCAATGGGTTCCAATGCGGTGTAATCGGGTACAATCAACATCGAAACGTATTTGCGTTCGTTACCAATGGCAACGGCTTGTTCTACCAATGCGTCGTCGCAAATAATGCTTTCTAGCATTTGAGGAGCAATGTATTTGCCACCAGCGGTTTTAAATAAGTCTTTGATACGTTCGGTAATGTACAAGTTATTTTCCATATCAAGGTAACCAGCATCGCCGGTTTTAAAGAATCCGTCTTCGGTAAACGATTCGGCGTTTGCGTCAGGACGTTTGTAGTAACCTGCTGTAATGGTTTTACCTTTTAGCAAAATTTCGCCTTCGCTCGATATTTTAACTTGCAAATCGGGAATGATTTTACCTACCGAACCGATGATGTAATTTCTCATGTGAGCATCGTAGCAGCATACGGTAGCGCAAGATTCGGTTAGACCATAGCCGTAGCAAATCTTAATGTCCAATGCGTGCAAGAATTCGTTAATTTCGTCCGATAAACGAGCGCCGGCAACAGGGAATAAACGTCCGTTGTCAATACCCGCTACTTTTTTTACCTTGTTAAACAAAGGTTTGGCAATGAGTTTGTAGGGAAGTGCCACGCAAAGAGGCGATTTTTTCCCAAAACGTTTGTATTCCAAGTTGCGTTTGTAACCCAATTTAATAGAGTAGCGGAACAATTTTTGTACCAACGATGGGCTCGATTCAATTTTAGCTTGTACGGCAGCGTATACTTTTTCCCAATAACGAGGAACGGCGCACATTACCGTAGGACGAACCTCGGGCATGATGCTGGCAATAGCAGCGGTGTCTTTGTTTACGTACACTTGAATACCTTTTTGTAGGCAAAAATAGGTCCATGCACGTTCAAAAACGTGGGTAAGTGGTAAGAAACACATCGAGGTGTCTTTGTCCGATAGCATGTTCAACAGAATGTTGTGCGTACGCATAATTTCGGTGTAGTTATACTGGTGCAGCATAACCCCCTTGGGCTGACCCGTGGTACCCGATGTGTACAGAATGTTTACCAAGTCGTCTTGCGAAGAAAGTTGGCGACGTTCGGCAATTTTTTCTGTATTAGGGTGCATTTTACCTATTTCTAGGTAATCTTTAAAGCTAATACCTCCTTTTACTCCTTTTAGGTCTACTGCCGACGACATGGCCACTACCGTGTGCAAGGTTTTAGAGGTTTTTAGCACTTCGCAAGCAATATCGTATTGATATTGATCGCCTGTGTAAATAATACCAATTTCAGAATCGTCTACAATGAATTCAATCTGAGCGGTGGTTGAGTTGGCATACATGGGTACAGAAACCGCATGTACTGCATAGTTAGCAAAATCGGCCATGATAGACTCTGGCATGTTAGGGGCAAAAATACCCACTTTTTCTTCCGATTTTACGTTCGACTCGATAAGGGCTCCTGCCAACGTTTCTACCTTTTCATAAAATTCATTCCATGAAACAGGAAGCCACTTTTTGCTTAGTGCATCACGGTAATACATCGCCGCGCGCTTTCCATACTTTTTGGCCTGATCACTAAGCAGGGTTGATAACTGAAAAACTTTTTGCATATAAATAAAATTATGGATGCATCATGACAGCGATACATCCGGTTTAATCTGGTTAAGTTGTGCCTTAAAATTCTTCTTTTTAATGGTAGATAAGGCAGCTTTGCAGGCTTTTTGCTCTGCTTCTTTTTTGCTTTTTCCAAGGCCGTCTCCTACAAAAATATCTTCTACATACAATTTAGCACAGAAGGAAAAAGCATTTTTGTTGTTGTTATCGTTGTAAGGAGTGTGCTCAAAACGATAGACCACCTTTCGGCGTTGTGTCCATTCTATAAATTTCGATTTAAAATTAATTTCGGCTCTACTTAAACGAACCATGTCCAATTTTTGTTGGCGAATTAATTTTAACATGAATTTTTTGCAGTACGCGTAGCCTCTGTCTAGGTAAATGGCCCCAATAAGGGCTTCAAAGGCATTCCCATTGATGTGACCGTCGTTGTTAAGGTGCCCCCTGTTGTTGCTCATAATAAGGGGTTGTAACCCAATTTCAACGGCCAATTTGTCTAGGGTGTCGCGTTGTACCAGTTTAGAACGCAAGGTGGTAAGTTCGCCTTCGCGTTGTTCTGGATATTCGTGGTAAATAATATCCGATATTACCGAACTTAGAATAGAATCGCCCAAGAACTCAAGTCGTTCGTTGTTGTACAATTTGTCTTTAAGTCGGTTGGTGTTGCTAGAACGGTGACGCAACGCCAATTTGTATATTTCTAGGTTTATAGGAGTAAAACCTAGAATCTTTTTTAAATGAGAATACGGTTCCTCTTTTTTGAAAGCGAACCGTACTCTAGCAAAAATATCTTTAATCAATGTTATAAGAGTAAAAGTTTATTGATCAAATTTTTTGATGATGATGCTTGCGTTTTGTCCACCAAAACCAAAGGTATTAGAAAGGGCAGCTTTAATGGTGCGCTTTTGGGGTTGGTTAAAGGTGAAGTTAAGACGATAATCAATTGCTTCGTCCTCGTCGCCAGCAAAATTGATAGTGGGAGGAACAACATCGTTGCATACGGATAGGATAGTAGCAATGCCTTCTACTGCACCAGCGGCTCCCATAAGGTGACCTACCATCGATTTGGTAGAACTGATGTTTAGTTTGTAAGCATGATCGCCAAACAATTTAAGGATGGCTTTTACTTCCGATACGTCCCCAACGGGGGTAGATGTTCCGTGTACATTGATGTAATCGATGTCTTCTACTTTCATGCCAGCATCATCTAGGGCACGTTGCATTGACAAAATGGCTCCTAATCCTTCTGGATGCGATGCGGTAATGTGGTAGGCATCGGCCGATGCGCCTGTGCCGGCAACTTCGGCATAAATTTTTGCTCCTCTAGCAAGGGCATGTTCCAATTCTTCTAAAACAAGACATCCTGCACCTTCGCCCATAACAAAACCATCGCGGCTTTTGCTAAATGGACGCGAAGCAGTTTGTGGACTGTCGTTACGCGTAGATAGGGCATGCATGTTGTTAAATCCTCCAATGCCAGCTGCACAGATAGGTGCTTCTGCGCCCCCTGTAATCATGACATTAACACGTCCTAAACGAATTTGGTCAATAGCCGATGCAATAGCACTGTTGCTAGATGCACAAGCCGACGAACAAATGTTGTTAGGACCGCGGAAACCATATTCCATGGCAATATGACCACTGGCCATATTGGCAATCATTTTGGTGATAAAGAAAGGACTAAAACGGGGTGTGCCATCGCTAGTTGCGTAATCCATGATTTCTTTTTCTAACGATTGGATACCACCAATACCAATACCTAGTATAACGCCAATACGATCTTTATCTTCAGTATCAAGCGCAAGCTTAGCATCGTTGATGGCTTCGCGAGCCGCTACAATAGCATATTGAGAATAAAGGTCGAATTTACGTGCTTCTTTTCTGTCGAAGTGTTCGGATGTTTGAAAACCCTTGATTTCGCAAGCGAATTGGGTTTTGTGTTTAGAAGCATCAAAATGAGTAATAGGACCAGCGCCGCTTACTCCTGCTAGCATGGCGTTCCAAAAATCGGGAACGTTGTTGCCAATAGGAGTAAGAGCTCCAAGTCCTGTAATAACGACTCTTTTCATATTAAGAGAAAAAGTCGCTTATTTTAATTTGTTTTCGATGTAAGCGATAGCGTCACCTACGGTAGAAATTTCTTCTGCGGCTTCGTCAGGAATAGTTACGTTGAATTCTTTTTCGAAATCCATGATCATTTCTACGGTATCCAATGAATCAGCACCTAGATCATTGGTAAAGCTTGCGCTTTCTACTACTTCGTTTTCGTCAACGCCTAATTTTTCGACGATGATTGCTTTTACTTTAGCTGCAACTTCAGACATAAAAATAAAATTTAGTTAGTGAAATAATTTTTTAACACTGCAAAGATAGGGATAAAATCCGAATTATTGCCTTTTTTTGATAAAAAGTATGCACAAAAATAAAAAAAATGTGCAGTTTTTACAGTGAAACTGTGTTGTAAATATATATAATATGCTAATAATCAATAAAATGATAATAATATTACAAAAATATTAAATGGACTATGAAGGCAGAGTTCGGGCCCTTTTTTACCCGATTTTTTTTGTGGATAAAAAAGCTAAAAAATAGTAGGACTCCCCGTTTTATTGTGTTATTTTTGTGACCAATAATGTTAAATAGAAAGATGAAAAAAATAGCTGTTTTTGCGAGTGGATCTGGCACCAATGCCGAAAATTTAATCAAGTATTTTGCGAATCATCCCAGCATGGAAATTCCTTTTGTTTTGTCTAATAAAGCAGGCGCAGGTGTGCATGCTAGGGCAAATGCATTAGGCGTTCCATCTTATACCTATACTAAAGAAGAATTTACCAACGGTACCGTTCTAAAATTTTTACAAGAAAACGACATTCAGTTTGTGGTATTGGCAGGCTATATGGTCATGATAGACGATGAGATGTTAGAAGCCTTCCCACAACGCATTGTTAATATCCATCCATCGCTTTTGCCTAAATATGGCGGCAAAGGCATGCATGGCGATAGAGTACACGAGGCAGTAGTGGCTGCTGCCGAAACCGAATCGGGCATTACCATTCATTATTTAAACGATGAATACGATGCTGGCGATGTGGTGTTTCAAGCTGTTTGCGAGGTATTGCCCACCGATTCGCCTGCCGATGTAGCAACCAAAGTGCATGCCCTCGAATACGAATGGTATCCTAAAGTTGTAGAACAACTAGTCAAAAGTCTATAGTCAAAAGTCAAAAGTCGTTTAGTCGATTAGTCAATAAAAACCATGAGCTTCGTCCATATACACGTTCACTCGCATTTCTCTGTACTAGACGGAATGTCAAAGATTGCAGACCTAATTGACAAAGCAGTCGATTTGGGTATGCCTGCTTTGGCCTTGACAGACCATGGCCATATGTACGGAGCCAAGGAGTTTACCGATTATGCCAAAAAGGTAAGCAAGAAGTACAAAGAAAAGGTAGCGGCTTGCCAAGAAAAGTTGGAGCAAACTACCGATGCAGACGAAAAAGCAAAACTTACCGAAGAACTGGAAAGCCTAAAAGCAAAACAGGCTTTCAAACCCATTGTTGGGGTAGAGGCGTATTGTGCCCGTCGTACCTTGTACGATAAGGATAAAACCCACAAAGCTTACCGCAAAAGCGGAAAAGAATACATTGTCGACTCTAGCGGTTACCACCTTATACTATTGGCTAAAAACAAAACCGGTTATAAAAACTTGTGTAAGCTGGTTTCTATTGCCAATATTAATGGTTTTTACAACCGTCCTCGTATCGATAAAAACATCTTAGAAAAGTACCACGAAGGACTTATTGTGTCGTCGGCTTGTTTGGCAGGCGAGCTGTCGCAGCTTATCATGGACGACAGAATGGAAGAAGCCGAACAAGCGGCCATGTGGTTCAAAAATCTATTTGGCGACGACTTTTACATTGAATTACAACGCCATCAAACCGACAAACCCGATGCCGATACCGAAGTATACGAGCAGCAAAAAGTGGTTTTGCCTCAGTTGGTGGCATTGGCGCGTAAATTGGATATAAAAATCATTGCATCAAACGACGTTCACTTTGTGGAGGAATCGCACGGTGAGGCGCACGACCGCTTAATTTGTTTGAGTACGGGCAAGAAAATGAACG
Source organism: Candidatus Enterocola sp. (assembly GCA_045635045.1). Classification (GTDB taxonomy): domain Bacteria; phylum Bacteroidota; class Bacteroidia; order Bacteroidales; family Paludibacteraceae; genus Enterocola. Next base: position 8,685 of record JAZRBL010000082.1, read on the forward strand.
AGCCCCGTATGCATTATTCCAAGCAGGAATGGTTAAAATCGCCTGCCGAAATGTCGGCTATTTTTGCCGATTATCCCGAGGCCATTAGCAATACCCTCGAAATAGCCGAAAAAGTAGAGGTGTATTCCATTGAGTCGGGTCCTATTATGCCTATGTTCGATATTCCGTCTACGTTTGGAAGCGAGGACGAGTATCGTCAAAAATATACCCACCAAGATTTGTTCGACGAGTTTACCCGCAACGAAAAAGGCGAGGTGGTACTGTCGCAAGAACAGGCCGAGGACAAAATTAAGAAGTTGGGCGGGTACGATAAATTGTACCGTATTAAATTAGAGGCCGATTATTTGGCCAAACTAGCATGGGAAGGGGCGGCTAAACGTTACGGCGATACCCTGACCGACGAGCAAACCGAACGCATTATTTTTGAGCTGCACATCATGAAAACCATGGGTTTCCCTGGTTACTTCTTGATTGTGCAAGACTACATCCGTGCTGCTCGCGAAGAGTTGGGTGTGAGTGTAGGTCCTGGTCGTGGCTCGGCGGCAGGTTCGGTGGTGGCCTATTGTTTGCGCATTACCGACGTAGACCCCCTAAAATACGATTTGCTGTTTGAACGTTTCTTGAATCCCGACCGTATTTCGCTTCCCGATATCGACGTCGACTTTGACGACGATGGTCGTGGCGCTGTGCTCGATTGGGTAACCGAAAAATACGGCAAAGAAAAAGTAGCCCACATTATTACCTACGGTAGTATGGCTACCAAATCGAGTATCAAAGACGTAGGCCGTGTACAAGACATTCCTTTGCCCAAGGTAAACGAGGTGGTAGGATTGGTGCCCGATAAATTTGGCGAGCAATTTGCCGATCCTGTTACCCAAAAAGTACCCAAAGTAACGGTTAAAAACTGCGTTAAATTGGTGCCCGCCATGCACGATATGCGCTATGGTATGGACGATGGCATCGCTTCGATGCTAGAATACGCAGGCCAGCTAGAAGGTACGGTGCGCCAAATTGGTATTCACGCCTGTGGGGTAATTATTGGTGCTGACGATTTAACCAACTTTGCTCCTCTAACCACGGTAAAAGATAAGCTGTCGGGCGAGGATATTGTTGTAACCGAGTACGACGGACACGTAGTAGAATCGGTAGGGCTAATTAAGATGGACTTTTTGGGATTGAGTACCTTGTCCATTATCAAAGAGGCCATTAAAAACATCAAATTATCCAAAGGCATAGACGTTGATATCGATGCCATTCCTATAGATGATGCTGCAACGTACAAACTGTACAGCGAAGGTAGAACCATTGGTACCTTCCAGTTTGAATCGCCCGGTATGCAAAAATACTTGCGCGAGTTGCAACCAACGGTGTTCGAAGACTTGATTGCGATGAACGCCTTGTATCGTCCAGGTCCCATGGATTACATCCCACAATTTATTGCCCGTAAGCAAGGTCGTGAACCGATATCGTACGATATTCCTATTATGGAAAAATACCTAAAAGATACGTACGGTATTACGGTGTACCAAGAACAGGTGATGCTTCTTTCGCGTCTATTGGCAGGCTTTACCCGTGGTCAGTCGGATGCTTTGCGTAAAGCCATGGGTAAGAAAATTATCGCCATCCTAAACGAGTTAAAAGGAAAATTCATAGAGGGGGGTGTAAAAAATGGGCACGACAAAGATATTCTAGAAAAGATTTGGGCGGACTGGGAAAAATTTGCTTCCTACGCGTTTAATAAATCGCACGCTACGTGCTACTCGTGGGTGGCGTACCAAACTGCCTACCTAAAAGCACATTATCCTGCCGAATTTATGGCGGCCAACTTAACCCGTAACAAAGACGATATTAAGGAGGTTACCAAGTTTATGCAGGAATGCAAATCGATGGGTATTAGTGTGTTAGGTCCTAGTATCAATGCCAGCTTCTTGCACTTTACTTCCGACAAGGATGATAACATTCGCTTTGGGTTGGGCGGTGTAAAAGGGGTAGGCGAAGGCGCTGTAGAGGCCATTATCAAAGAGCGCAAAGAAAACGGACCTTTCAAAGATACGTTCGACTTTTTTGAACGCATCAACCTGTCGGCATGTAACCGTAAGGCCATAGAAAGTTTGGTATTGGCGGGTGCATTCGACGAGTTGGGCGATATTACACGCGAACAATTCTTTGTGCAAGCAAGCAACGGCGAAACCTTCTTGGATCAGCTGATGCGTTATGCCAACAAGTACCAAAACGACAATTGCATGCAAGGAACCTTGTTCGATGATATCGAAGAAATCGAAATTCAACGTCCTTCTGCTCCCGTCGCACCCGAAACATCGTCGTTTGAACGCTTGAACAAAGAAAAAGAACTGGTGGGTATTTACCTTTCGGCGCATCCATTGGACGATTACAAAACCGAAATTACCATTGCTTGCAATGCCGATATTGGTCAGTTAAACGATGCACCAGCTTTGGATAAAAAGTACGGAGCAGGGCAAATTGTGGTAGCAGGGGTGGTTCGTTCGGTCGAAGAAATATTAACCAAACGCAATACATCGCTTACCAAGTTTACCGTTGAGGGATATTCCGGCGAGGTAACCCTTACATCGCTTACTAAAAAGATTCAAGACTTTAGGCATTTGCTGTTTGTCAATTCGTTTGTGGTATTGACAGGCAAAATGGAATACACGTGGCGTGCTATCAATGCGCAACGTAGCCAACGCGATGGTAAACCAACTAGCGACAACCCCGAAGAGAAAGAATTCTCGGTGAGTCGCATCGAAGAATTGTCGTCGTTACGCGGTAAAGTAGGTAAAAAAATAACCTTGCGTTTCCCCTTGGATGGCATCAACAGCGAGGTAATTAATGCGGTGCAACCTTACATCAATGCGCAACCCAAAGAGGGACAAGTGGCTGTAGAACTGGCAGTAGATGTATACGATCCTGTTTCTAATTTGTCCATCCAATCCAAAGGACAATATCCCATTGTTTTGACCGAGGAATTGCTGAGCATGTTAAAATCGTGGAGCGAAGAGGACGATAGCCGATTTGTGTATTTTGTTGAAAAATAAAATTGCTTGGTATCCTATTTGCACGTATATTTGTAATCGCATCAACAAATCAACAATAATAATAACTATGGCATTACAATTTACAGACGCTACTTTTGATGAAGTATTGAGCAGCAATACAGTAGTAGTAGCAGACTTTTGGGCAGAATGGTGTGGACCTTGCAAAATGGTAGGTCCTTTCATTGAACAATTAGCAGCAGAATACGAAGGCAAAGCTGCTATTGGTAAAATTGATATCGAAGAAAACGACGATTTGGCTACTAAATACGCTATTCGTAACATCCCAACCGTTTTGTTCTTCAAAAACGGCGAAGTGGTAGACAAAATGGTAGGAGCTGCTCCTAAAGCTGCCTACGAAGAAAAACTAAAATCGTTGTTGTAATCAACCACTTTCAAAAAAAACTAAAAGCGAGGTGAACGCCTCGCTTTTTTTGTTGAGGTGCGTTATAGTATTACCCTTGGCGAGACATTCAGTTTAGAGAAAGCAAACAGTTTCTTGCCCAAATCTTTGAGCGATGCGCCAATGTGGTACACATCGGTATCGTCAATGATCAGGAACCTATCGTGCGCCTTGGTGTATTTTTCTATCTCAATGGGCGGATATTGATTGTTGTGTTTCTGTAAATCCAATTTCAATGCATCCGATAGATGCGATGTGTATATTTTGGCCGATACTCCTGCATTTCGTTTGCTTAGCATCAGTAGCGCCGATTCATCTACGTAATTATCAATCAAAACCAAACTCTTTTTTGCTGACTTAATTAAATCGGTCGCAAATTTGTACGCATCAAAAATTTTGCCGTCATGGAATACCCCTTCGGTAGGTGGTTTGTGCTTAGCAAGTGTTTGAAATAGTGTGTTAATCTGGGATTCTGTTTTATCTTTCCACTGAATCATTATCAGTTGGTTATGTTCTATATTTTCAATGCGGTTGAATAGTTGATTGTTTGCAAGTAAAGTATGTCGCATAGCAACGAAAGCTCGCATTATTTCTATATTAACCTGGATAGCAGTTTTTGAGCGAAGAACAGAACTTAACATAGAAATTCCACTTTCTGTAAATACGTATGGCATATAACGTACACCACCATGTTGTCCATCACTTGAGGTCGCAATTTGCGACCTCAAGTTGCTAATGTCCACATTACTATATGGTTCTATACTTGAGGTCACAATTTGTGACCTCAAGTTGCTTTGAAACTCTTCATGAGAAAGTTGAAACATAAAGTCTTCAGGAAACCTCTCTATATTCCTTTTTACAGCTTGGTTAAGAACTTTTGTCTCTACACCATAAAGTCGTGCTAAATCACGGTCTAGCATCACTTGCTTATCTCTAATATTTAGGATAAGATTTTCAATATTCTCTAACGGAGTTTGATTAGAAGCAACAGAAACTTCCTCTTTTGTAGTTTGTTTTGTTGGTAAATTAGTTTTCATCATCGTATAAATTTAAAGCATAAAAAATAAATCTTAAATTCAAGAATTAAGTTAAACAACACATAAAATGTTTGGGAGGAAGAATAGATGAAAAAGAACGAAATGGATATTATCAATTTCAGTAAGATCTATGATATGTTCGGCGCGGAAGCAGCACGCGATACTCTTGAAGATGTTAATTCTGGTAAAATCAAAGAATCGACACTTGAAAAGTACCTCTACACTGACGAAACCAAAGAAGAATACGCTGCTCGACTTCGTGCGGAGTATGCAGATTTTGAGTAACATCACTCCAACAACTTAAGCATCTGATGAGGAGGTCAAGATGG
>JAZRBL010000083.1:0-5358 GCA_045635045.1 Candidatus Enterocola sp.
CTTGTCGGCCGATTCGTTTTTAGCACTACCATGGGTCGAGAAGCTCAACATCGCCACGCGAGGCATCATATCTGCCAAACCTTTGGCGGTAGCAGCACTTACAATAGCAATTTCTGCCAATTGTTTAGCATCTGGATTAGGAGTAACCGCACAGTCGGCAAACAACAACATACCGTCGTCGCCATAGTGAGTAGGAGTTATCATCAAGAAAGCACCCGAAACAACGCTGATGCCTTTTTTCATCTTGATAATTTGCAAAGCAGGACGCAATACGTTGCTGGTAGCATTTTGAGCTCCGGCCACTTCGCCATCTGCATCGCCGTTTTTAACCATCAAGGCAGCCAAATACAAAGGATCTTTTACCTTTTCGTTGGCTTCTTCTAAGGTCATACCCTTGCTTTTACGCAATTCGTACAACAAGTCAACGTAAACTTGACGTTTTGGATCGGTCGCTTCGTCAAAGATAGTGGCCTTTTCAATATTTTCCAATCCCCACTCGTTGGCCTGCGCCAACAAAGCTTCGCGCGATCCAATCAATACCACTTCTGCTAATCCGTCGCGTAATACAATATCGGCGGCACGCATCGTTCTTTCTTCGAACGATTCGGGCAATACAATGCGTTTTTTGTTCGCTTTTGCCCTGGCAAATAACTTTTCTAAGATATCCATATATCGTATATTTAATGTTGCTTGTCTCTGGTCGATTGTCACTTGTAACTTACAAGTAACGAGCGACAACTCACTTTGCGAGTCTGACTACAAAATTAACGATTATAAATGAGAATAAGGACAGATTATTCTATTTTATTTCGCGGATGATACATTAAAATGGTTTCCCGCAAATACTGAGCACCAATATGCGTATAGATTTCGGTAGTTTGTATGCTGCTATGCCCCAACATTTCTTGAATAACCCGCAAATTGGCACCACCCTCTAGCAAATGGGTAGCGAAGGAATGCCGCAAAGTATGCGGACTAATTAAGGTTTTAATGCCTGCTTGCAACGCACATTGTTTAATGATGGTAAAAAACATTTGGCGCGTTAAGCTACCACCCCGACGGTTCAAAAACAACACATCGGCGCTTTCTTTTTTTATAACAGGAAGGGAATTTCTGTCTAGCAAATACAGTTTTATGTCGTTAAGAGCCGTTTCGGAAATGGGAATGAGTCGTTGCTTACTCCCTTTTCCTTCTACCTTTATAAAGCCTTCGTCGGCATAAATATCGGATAACTTAAGCCCCACCAATTCCGACACTCGCAAACCACAGCTATAAGCCACCTCTATCATGGCCCTGTTGCGTGCGCCCTCGGCTTTGCTCATATCAACTACTTGCTTCAAGGCATCAATTTCATTGACCGACAACACCGTAGGCAAATGACGTCCCAACTTGGGCATTTCTAACAAGATAGTAGGATTTACCTCAATAAGGTCTTCGCGGCGCAGATAACCATAAAACGATTTTACACCCGACATGATGCGTGCCTGCGAACGAGCTTGGATACCCAAATCGGAAAGCATCAAAAAGAAGGCTTGTAATTGCTCGTACGTAGCCTGCTGATACAACACACCTTGCTCTTGCAAGTAATCCAACAACTTGGACACATCGGCTAAATAGGCCTCGATGGTATTGGCCGACAAAGACCGCTCTAGCAACAAGTAAGCATGGTATCGTTTTAACTCAGCATCCATCTACTGCAAAGCCTTTTGCTGATTGTACACCGGATTGGCGTACATCTGATACATTTTGTCGCGCAAAAATGCATCGTCGCGATTGGGAAGATCAATTTTTTGTAGTTGTTTTTCGATATATGCCAAGAAGGTTTGCTTGTCTTCTTCGGAATATTTATCGGCAAATTCTTGATTACCCGATAATAAATCGGCAGCCACATAGTTATTGGGATACAATAAGTAGTTGGCATGAATCAATTTATCGATGGCAGCAGCAGCCACATCGGCCTGCACAGCACGAGGCACCTCGTTCCATGCATCAGGCACTTGCAACGGTTCAGATACCACAAACGAAATGCGACCTTTATACGCCATAATACCGGTTTGCATATTCAACAAATCCTCGGCAGGTTGTTTTTTGTAGGTAGCATCGTCGCGTTTTAATTGGTATTCTTTGGCTTTAAGGTAATCGCATGGATCGTATTCGTAGTTAATGGCAATGGGGACAATGTTTAAGGCACGTAGTTTTTCAACAAATGTTCCTTCGCCACTCATATTCAACATTTTAATAATAGCAGGTGCCGTAACATCGTTAGAATCTTTAGCCCTACCCTCGCGTTGTGCAATCCAAATGGATTCTTTTACTTGCGTAAGCACATAACGCATGTAAGTAGACATGTGTTTGGAAATCATCAATTGTTCCCTTACGCCTCCGTCGCGACGCACCACAAAACTTTTATTAAGACGAACCGCCCATTCTATCCAAGGTTTGATAAGCAAGTTGTTACCAATACCAATTTGGGTTGTTTGGAAACCTTTGAAATACAACATGGCATTTAAAAAGGCCGAGTCCAATACAATATCGCGGTGATTGGTCATGAACAAATAGGCAGCAGACTTGTCTAATTTTTCGGCACCTAGTAGTTGAACACCAGCAGAGGTTTTGGCAATAACAGCCTTTAGCAAACCAATAATAAACGTAGATTGAAAATCGTAAACACTTTGAAAAGTAGGCGCTGCTTGTTGTAGTTTTTGCAAGGTTTCGGGACCTAACAACATCGCCAATACTTGTTGCACTTGTGGTTCTGCCAATACTTTAGGAAGATATTGAGCTACTTCCGAATCTTCAAAACAACGAATATCGTTAAATTCTGCTGGATATTTCATATTTTATGCATCTTGGTTTGTATGTTAACAAAGATACATAAAATAAATGAGAAAGAAGCGTTTTGGTTGGAATATTTGACTGTCGCTTGTCACTTGTCGCTTGTCGATAATAGACAATCATGGACATTTTAGACAACGGCAAAAGTATAAAAAATCTCGATTTTGTCTTAGCTTTCGCTTGGAACAAAATCGAGAAAGAATTTTTCTACGCTAAATTTTAATCCTGAACAAGACGAACAGAATGACTGAGGCAACGATTGTTGAGGCGCACGTCCACTTCGTCCGAACTGAAGATAAGGTTATAGGCGTAATCTGAATCAATGGGCGTAGAAGACCAATAGAGTCCGTCGGAACCCACGCCGTACACATCGCCATCGCAATCGCGGCCGCCCGCAGAAGGAAACTTTATAAAATTACCATTAGGACCTATTACTTTATAAGCAGAGCCCAACCAAATCCAATCACAAACATCATACAACTCACCCCATTGCTCATAGGTAGGTAATTGACCTGTAAATTTTGATATCGCCTCTTCATAACTATAAAAATCAGGTTCATTAAAGGTTTTCCATTTAGTCCCACTGGGCAACCCTAAATCTACATACTGTGCAAAAACACCCAAGCTAATAAACAGCATTGAGACAAAAAGTAAAAATCGTTTCATAATTACTATTGTTTTAAATTAAACACACATATTCATATTTGCAAAGGTAATAAAGATAATGTGTTTGCACAAATTTTAGATTGTCAGTTTGGGACTCTTTTTCCGTTTCGGTCAACAACACGTCAACAGGTTCAGGGACGTTTTTAGGCAGGTCTTTGAGGGCTCTAACACCGAAATAGCAACTAGCGACTGCTAGACTGTTTACTGAGCGATGAATTGTAGTAGCGGGCATCGCCCGTAACTTCTTTACCGGCCCAAATAGGCATTTCAAAGGTTTCGTCTTCGCTTTCAAGTTCAATTTCTGCTAGCAACAATCCTTGGTGCGCACCCAAAAATTCGTCCACTTCCCATATCTTACCGCCTACTTCTACCTTATAGCGTATTTTCTCGATGGGTGGATATAGGCTTAGTTTCATCATTTGGCGAGCATCCTCTAGGGGAATTTCGTACTCAAATTCGGCACGCGAAAAACCCGTTGTTTTGCCTTTGATGGTAAGATAAGCCTTATCTTCGGCAATGCGCACGCGCAAAGTACAGCCGTTTTCGGCCAAATATCCTTGCTGAAAATAACACCCTTTATTGGGTTTTACCCATTGGGTTTTGTCTACTAAAAATTTACGTTCAATTTCTATCATATTATAGCGGGCTTCGCCCTTTGGTGATGCGGTGATGCGGTGATTAAACGACGAGCGACTATTCTATATTCTTGCGCAAGCGTTTTAAGTATTCTTGCAACTTAACCGTGTCTTTTGAATCGATTAACGCCAACAACTCCTTTAATTCTTTGCGAATATTTTCTACCTGGCCCGATGTAAAGGGGTTGAACAAAATTTCGGTCAACAAATAATCGTCTTCCGAGAACAACCCACGCGCAATGGCCATGTGCTTTTTAAAGGTGGTACCAGGGGCATCCTGGTGTTTCATCACCGCAGCAAACACCATGGTCGACACAAAAGGAATGGACAGCGAATACGCAATAGTTTCGTCGTGCTCTAAAAAGGTGTACTCAAAGATATTTAAATTAAGGCTATTGTACAAATCCTTAAAAAACACCTTACCCATGTGATCCGACTCGGATATAATAATGGCATTTTGCGAACTCAGGTTCTCTAAATTGGCAAAGGTAGGGCCGAACATGGGGTGTGTAGACACGTATCGCATGCCACAGTTAGCGTAAAATTCGGGCAATCCGGTTTTTACCGAGGCAATATCGGAAATAATGCAACTTTTGGGCAAATAAGGCAACACCGCCTCAAAAGCGCTAATGGTATGATTGAGCGACACGCAGTTAATCATTAACTCGGGTTCAAACTCTTTAATTTCTTCGTACTGCGTCATGCGGTACGTATTGAACACAAAGCGCAAATTTTTAGGATTGATGTCAAAAAGCGCCACTTCGTGCTGCATGCACAATACATCGGTTAAAAACGTGCCCATCTTACCGGCACCAAGGATTAGTATTTTCATTTTATGATTTCCATTTGTTGACGAACAGACTCTTCGTGCACAGCAGCTAAGTATTTGCGAATAAAATCGGCCGACATACCTAGGCGTTCACCCATAATGATGCGTTTTTGCATAATTTCGTCGTAACGACCGGCTTGCAACACCTGAATGTTGTGTTCTTTTTTGTACAAACCAATCTCGCGCGAAATTTTCATGCGCTTGGCTAGCAACTCCAACAGTTCGTTGTCGGTGGTGTCTATTTGTTTGCGCAAGGTGCTCAAACTTTCGGTGTCTTTTTTCATGTCGCGTATAATTAAAGTTTCAATGACATAGTCTAGGATGTCGGGGGTTAGTTGTTGTGCGGCATCACTCCAGGCTTTATCGGGGTTGCAGTGGGCTTCTATCATCAAC
>JAZRBL010000084.1:0-3264 GCA_045635045.1 Candidatus Enterocola sp.
GCTATGGCCGCAACTTTATTCCCCCTATTACACAGCTATTGTATCAAGTAGCCCACGCGAGGAGCAAAGGCAGGGGGGAGGGCATCGGTTAGTATGAGCAGGCTTTTCACTTATTTCTATCTTGTTCTATTTGGTCAAAGATGGCAAATAATTCGGCAACAGTGGCAGCGCGCAACATGGCAATGCGCGTTTCTTTAAAGTGCGAAATGCCCTTAAACAGCGGGGTCGCGGCCAAGTGGCGGCGTATGTGTAGCACACCGCGGCGCTCGTCTAGCCATTCTACGCTTTTAAGCACTTGCTCTTTGATAATTTCCATTTTTTCTTGGAACGTCATGGGTGGCATTTTTTCGCCTGTTTGCAAGTAGTGCTTCATTTCTTTAAAAATCCAAGGCTGTCCTATTGATGCCCTGCCTACCATAACGGCATCTACCCCGTATCGGTCAAAACATTCTTTGGCACGCTCTGGTGTGGTAACATCGCCGTTGCCAATAATAGGAATGTGCATGCGAGGGTTGTTTTTTACCGCTCCAATAAGCGTCCAATCGGCATCGCCTTTGTACATCTGAGCGCGGGTACGACCGTGTATGCTAAGTGCAGCAATGCCTTCGTCTTGTAGGCTTTCGGCCAAGTCGACTATAATTTTGCTACTATCGTCCCAGCCCAAGCGAGTTTTAACGGTAACAGGTGTTTTTACCGCATTTTTTACCGCTTTGGTAATGGCCAACATACGTGGAACATCGCGCAATAGCCCTGCACCTGCTCCTTTACCGGCCACTTTTTTAACGGGGCAACCAAAGTTAATATCAATGATGTCGGGGTGGGCACTTTCGGCAATCTGAGCTGCCTCTGCCATGGCCACAGGGTCTTTTCCGTATAGCTGAATGGCCACGGGGCGTTCGCCCTCGTTAATGGTAAGTTTTTGTTCGGTGCGCGATACGCTTCTAATCAACGCATCGGCCGAAATAAACTCGGTATACACCATATCGGCCCCGTAACGCTTGCACAACATCCTAAAATTAGGGTTGGTTACGTCTTCCATGGGTGCCAAAAACAGCGGATTGTCGTTAAAAGTAAGGTGAGCTATTTGCATAAATAGAGCGTGTGTTTTTGCAAAGGTAATAAAAAAATCGGCGAAACGATGATTCGTCTCGCCGATTCGTTATTGGGTAGTTGGTGTTTATTCCTTAATAAACTTGCCTACTCGGTTGCCACAGCGGGCAATGTACATGCCACTGGCAAGGTTTTCTGTAGGAAGATCTGTCACGGCACCGTCTACCGTTTTGTTTAGCACGTTTTTGCCATTAAGGTCGTACACGCTAATGGTGCTTTCTTGTTCCGATTCGTTCATAAATACCGACACCTTGCAGGTGGTAGGGTTGGGGAACAGCACCATGGCAAGCGGTGTTTCGTTGTTTTGTATTTCGTCAATGCCCGATATAACGTTGTCAAAACCAAAGGGTTGGGTACAGGTTTCGCCAAATACGTTGGTAATAAATGCACGCACATAAATACCTTGGTAGCCTTCGTAGCTAAAGGTTTTGCCGTGACCTACTACGGTCGATCTGCGCGACGAGTTAGCGTTCGATGTTTTATCGGTAGAGTAAATCCATTTTACATCGCCGTTGGCCTCAATGGTGATGGTTTTATTTACTTCGTCTACCACAATGCTGGTAATGCGTGGAGCCTTGCCCTCGCCGCTGCCTTTGGGTTCGTAGCAGAAGTAGCTGTTACCGTTTATCATAGCGGTTTTTAAGGCAGGAGTGCTTAGCTCTGGCATAAGCATAAAGTTGTAGTTTCTAAATAGTTGGCCATCGTTGTGGGTATCATCGCCCGAGTAGCCAAACACGGCTTTGTTAGGCATGGTACGGTCCAAAATTTGGTCCCACAAAATGCGGTCGTTGGCACGACGGTTGCCTTGGTTGTACACTTCCAAACCTACCAACGAAGGATAGGTTTTAAAGTTGGTAGCATGCCATCCTGGGCCATTTTTAGCCGTTTCAGAATACGAGTTATTCAAATCCCAGTATTGACCAGGGTGGTTAATAATTTGCAAACCGCCCAAAGCGTAGGTATATGCGTACGATTCTTGCAACGATGCAAACTCTTGTCCTTGACGACCGGTAAAGAAGTCGTTGTGGTGGTTAAATTGGCCACCGGTACGTTCGTCCCAACTGTTGGTGTTGTCTTTGCTCAATTCGTTACCAGGAACGGCTAGCATACCCAATTGTGCTGGGTCGCGGTTTTCGTATCCTGGGGTAAATTGGCTAAACATGGTCCAAGGATAGGCGCAATAGTCGTGGTCGGTAAGCGACAAAATTTTGTACCCAGCTTGGTAGTAGCGGTCTACTACATAGTGCGTGGTAAAGTTATCGCTTGGGTCGTTAGACTGTAGCGTATGCGTGTGGAAGTTCGATTTGTATTGGTTAATAGTAGTCCAATCAATGTCCTTGTAAGGATTAAGGGTTAGATTACCTTCCGATGCTTTTCCTTCCAATACTTTTACGTACACTGCTTTGTGTGCTTTGGTGGTTTCGCCGTTTTTGGTAATGTCCAAATAGAAACCATAAATACCACTTTGTGCATTGCTAAGGGTATAGTACTCTTCGCCATTTGCTCCTTTGGTCATGGTAATGGCACTAGACGATGCGTTGTTGTGGTTCATGCGGTAGCTAACATCAAATCCGTTTTTGTTGGTAATTTTTACTTTAACGGTAGTGGTATCGCCCACTCTAATTACAGCAGGTTCGCCTTTAAAGTATTCCAAGTCCACCCCAGTAGCACCCCATGCGGTTTCGGTAATGGTAATTTTGTTGGTCAAATACGAGTAAACAACGGTTGCTTTTAAGCAGTTGTCCGATACGCTTGCGCTGGCTACTTCTTTTTGATCCGATCCAGAGTTTACGCTACCATAGTGTACCGATACGGTTTTGTCGTCGGTAAAGGTAAGGTTAGCGCTTACTTCAAAGTTGCTGCCTGGGGTCATAATGGTACCATTGGCTCTAAAGTAATCTCTCGATGCAGCACCTTGGGTGTAGCTGCCATCGGCAAAGATGGCCACGCGTTGCCACGAAATGGTTTTGCGCGAATTTTTAAAACCAATATCGGTAGCAGATGCGTTCAATAAGTTTCCACTACAGTTGCTTCCGTCGTTCATGTTCCAGTAGTAAGAATAGCTTTTGCTATCTACAGGAATTTCTACAACAAGCAGTTGAGCAGGAGTGGCAATTTGACCATCCTTATAGAAAGTGCCTTTGGTGGTTTGGT
>JAZRBL010000085.1:0-3930 GCA_045635045.1 Candidatus Enterocola sp.
AGTGTGCGCGGTAAGAAATAGCCTCGTTGCGGTACACGCGTCCGGGGCAAAGCACACGGATAGGAGGTTCTTGGGTAGACATAACGTGCGATTGTACGCTACTGGTGTGGGTACGCAACAAAATGTCGGGGTTCTTTTCTATAAAGAACGTATCTTGCATATCGCGGGCAGGGTGTTCGGGTGGAAAGTTAAGTGCGCCAAACACGTGCCAATCGTCTTCAATTTCTGGACCTTCAGAAACGGTAAAGCCCAATCGAGCAAAGATGTTGATGATTTCATTTTTAACCAACGATAGGGGATGACGGGTTCCCAAATCGATAGCAGCAGCCGAACGGGTAAGGTCTAATTTTTCGGCATTGTTGCCATCTTCAAACTGAGCTTTCATTTCGGCAAATTTATCTTGCGCTGCGTTTTTAAGCTCGTTAAGTAACTGACCAATAGCACGTTTTTCTTCGTTGGGCACGTTTTTAAACTCGCCAAACAAATCGTTCAACACGCCTTTTTTGCTGAGGTATTTAATGCGTAGGGTTTCTACTTCTTCTTTGCTTTGGGGTTGTAATCCCTTAATTTCAAGTAATAGACTGTTAATCTTGTCCTTCATAATCATCGATGTTACGTAAACGGTGCAAAAATACAATTTTTTTCGCTACAATAAATGTTTTTAGCATTCTTTTATATAGAAATGTATTATCTTTGTACCTAATACATAAGTTAGGAGTTGGGAGTTAGGAGTGAGGAGTTACCCATGACTAACACCTAATAAAAAAATAAGTTAAGTTATGGGAAAAATAATTGCTTTGGCGAATCAAAAAGGCGGTGTAGGTAAAACCACAACGGCTGTAAACTTGGCGGCTTCGTTGGCCGTAATGGAAAAGAAAGTGTTGTTGGTCGATGCCGATCCACAAGCCAATGCTTCGTCTGGATTAAATATTGATATTACCGACATTCACGAAAGCATTTACGAATGCTTAATCAATAACTTGCCCGTAGAGCAAGCCATTCGTTCTACCGAGGTAGAAAATTTAGATGTGCTGCCTTCGCACATCGATTTGGTGGGTGCCGAAATTGAAATGCTAAAACTAGAAAACCGCGAAGAGTTTTTGAAACGCATTTTAACCCCTTTAAAAGATAAATACGACTATATTTTAATAGACTGCTCGCCCTCGTTGGGCCTCATTACCGTAAACTGTTTAACCGCAGCCGACTCGGTTATTATACCTGTTCAGGCAGAGTATTATGCCCTAGAAGGCATTAGCAAGCTATTGGTAACCATCAAAATCATTAAGAGTCGTTTGAATCCTAATTTAGAGATTGAAGGCTTTTTGCTAACCATGTACGATGCGCGTTTGCGCCTAGCACGTCAGGTGTACGACGAGGTAAAACAACACTTCCAAGACATGGTGTTCGAAACCATTATTCAACGCAACATCCGACTTAGCGAATCGCCCAGTCACGGGGTGCCTGTTTTGTTGTACGATGCCGATTCGACAGGGGCACGCAATTACCTACAATTGGCAGAAGAAGTAGTAAAGAAAAACGCATAATATCATGGCAGAAAAAAAGAGTGCATTAGGCAGAGGTTTGGGAGCATTGATTGATTTACAACCTACGGTGCAAACCAGCGGTTCGTCGTTGATAGACGAAATTGAATTGTCAAAAATTCAAGCTAACCCCGGTCAACCTCGTACCGTTTTTGACGAAGAAGCCTTAAAAGAATTAGCGGCTTCTATTGCCGAGTTGGGCGTAGTGCAACCCATTACCTTGCGCGAAACCGAGCCCGGAAAATACATGATTATTGCCGGTGAGCGTCGTTACAGAGCCTCTAAAATGGCTGGTTTGACCAAAATTCCTGCCTACGTAAAACGCGTATCGGACGAAACCATGATGGAAATGGCGTTGGTAGAAAACATTCAACGCGAAGACCTAAACTCCATAGAAATTGCGCTTACGTACCAACGCTTGCTAGACGAATATCAGTTTACGCAAGAAAAACTGAGCGAACGCGTAGGCAAAAAACGCGCTACGGTGGCCAACTATTTGCGTTTGCTAAAATTGCCTGCCGAAATTCAGTTGGGGCTTACCAAAAAAGAAATTGATATGGGTCACGCACGTGCCCTTATCAATGTAACCGACCCTACGTTGATGATTCAACTGTACGAAGACATTGTAAAAAATGGTTATTCGGTACGCAAAGTAGAAGAATTGGTAAAGAACCTTTCTGCAGCAAAACCCACTAAAAAACAACCCGACCCAGAAATTACAGCCGAATACGAACAAATGAGCAAACACTTGTCTAATTTGTTTGGAGCATCGGTAAAAATTGAGCGCAACGAAAAAGGCAAAGGCCGTATTGTATTGCAGTTTGCTAACGACGATGAATTGGAAAAATTGTTGGCAACCATGGACCAAATTCGTCAAAACACTTGAGAAAACAGTTCTACATACTATGCTTAATAGGGTTGTGTGCTAGTGGAGCTCATGCTTCGGTCCCTGAGCTTGTCGAAGGGCCTATGTCTGATTCAACTTTCTTAGTAGAGCAAGATACCACCTTTCTAAAGGTAGATACTGCACAAGTAGCACCAGAAAACCCTGTGGTGTTAACTATGGCTCCAAGCCACTCCATTCCTCCTGGAACCCCTGTAAAAAGCAACTACCAAGCCGATCCGGATATGGCGGTGTGGTTGGCGGCTGTTGTGCCGGGTTTGGGGCAAATTTACAATCGCCAGTATTGGAAACTGCCCATTGTATACGGTGGTGCCATGGGTTTGGCGTATGCCATATCGTGGAACAATCAAATGTATGTAGATTACAGAAAAGCCTACATTGACCTGATCGATTCCAACCCCGATTCTAAATTTTACGAGAATGTATTGCCCAAGGGAGTGGTAATAGATAGTTCTAACAAAGATTATTACACCCGTACTATTAAAAATAAACAAGATAGCTACTTGCGCAACCGCGACTTGTGCATTATTTGTACGGGGGTTTTGTATTTATTGTCGATGATTGATGCATATGTAGATGCCCAAATGGCCGATTACGACATCAGTCCCGACCTTTCGCTCCAAGTGGCTCCCGCTGTGTTGCCGCCTAGTCAGTATCAGCAAACCGACACATCCATTGGTTTGCGTTGTAAATTGAAATTTTAATGAAACGCATTGTATTTTATTTCGTAACCAGTTTAATAAGTATAGTAAGTGTATTTGCTTCGTCCGATTCGCTACAAGTGGCTTTGCCTGATAGCGTAACCGTAGCAAAAGTGGAAAGTTTGGCTCCCGATTCGGCAGAAATGGAAGCCTTTCATCGTGTTATAGAAGAAGCCTACGTTCGTTGGCGTTACGAGTTGGTACAAAACGATTCTTGCCAGGCCATAGCTTGGAACGATACCTTGCAAAAAGCCGATTACATTCGCTATTTGTCACAAATGCCCACCATTATTAATATGTCTTACAACGAGGTGGTACGCAATTACATAGACGCATACGTGCGTAAATATCCCAAACGCTTGTCGTATCTGCTATCGCTGTCTAAATACTATTTTCCTATTTTTGAAAATGCGTTAGAGGCGGGTGGTGTTCCCTTGGAACTGAAATATTTGCCCGTTATTGAATCGGCATTGAACCCATCGGCAAAATCGTATGTGGGAGCAGCGGGTTTGTGGCAATTTATGCCTGCAACCGGTAGGTTGTATGGTTTGGAAGTAACCACCCTTGTAGACGAACGATGCGACCCCTACAAATCGTCTAAAGCAGCGGTGGCTTACCTAAAAGATTTATATGCCATTTATGGCGATTGGATTTTGGTAATTGCGGCCTATAATTGTGGCCCTGGTAATGTGAACAAGGCCATTCGTCGTTCGGGTGGTAAACGCGATTATTGGGATATTTACGAACACTTGCCACGCGAAACCCGTGGTAAGTCGGAGGCCAA
>JAZRBL010000086.1:0-11225 GCA_045635045.1 Candidatus Enterocola sp.
GTTGACAACAGCAAGGCACACAGCGGGAGCAAATCGCTCCATAGCAAAGGACGTGGTTTTTGCACATTGGTGGCAAATTACACTTCTACCCTTTCGGTAAAAAAGAATAGCTACTACAAATACAGCGGATATATTTTTAGAGCAGACGATAGCTCTTGGGCATACATTGATATGAACGATGCTGCTGGTGAATTGCAACTGCGCAGTACTGAATACGGCAAATGGGAATACGTGAGTGGTATTTGGAATAGCGGAAACAACACTTCGGTGCAGATTAGGGCTGTAGTGGAACGAAATTGGACCAATCCAGGCAGTGGCGTTACGGGCGATATTTGGTTCGACGACATCACATTTTCGCCCTTGCAAGCTGACGCTTATAGCGAAACAGATGCCATTTTGAGCAACAAAGCCATTTATACCACACTGGAAAACAGCGACTTAAAAGTACAAATAGGCATTGATAACAATAAGGTTTACCTCACAGCACTACAAAATAAAGCCAACAACCAAAGTTGGGTAAATGGGGCTACTCCTATCCCACTTTTGCCTAAGGTAAACAACCAAACAATTAGTTGGACTTATCAAGAGCAAACTGCAGAAGAAGGGCATTTTATTGCCACTTTTGCCGCTGGCAATTATTTACTAAAATGGCATGCACAGCTGCAAGAAAGTGGTCCACTGCATATTTGGCAAGAGTTGGTAAACAACAGTAATAGCAACGCCACTATATCGGCACAAGATATGCAAGGCATTGACTTCCAAGTAAATGCACCAAACAAAACTACTCTTTGGCGATTTAACCGTTCGCGTTTCAACAATGGTTTGGACGGCAATTTCACCACTGGGGTACTTAAACAAGCTATTAGCACGTCGTTTTATCAGCTCTCACAAATAGAAAACTCATGGCTGGTATCTACAGGCGAGTTGCCTTTGGTAGTGTTAGAGGTTGGGACCGAAGGGCTATACCTTGCGTACGATTGGAACTTTGGACTAATGGAAGTGCAAACCCAAAGCAATGCCAAACGCATTAGATTGCGTGCCAACCTTGGTTTATCAACCGAAGAAATTACTTGCGAGAAAAAGACCAATTGGCATTTGCCTGGTGTATTTATTGGACTCTACGCAGGCAGTACAGACGATGGTTGCAACCAACTTAAACAATGGTTTTGGCAACATCATGCCCCTGCTTCGCTAAGAGAAAACGCCAACGAACCGCTTATTGAAATACACTACAACGCTTTTAGTGAAAACGACTTTAGATATTACCTAAACCGCTACAACCTACCAGATTTGGGCGTTGGACTAATAAAAATGGACTACTGGTGGACTGTACCAACAACGGGAGCAGATGCCAACAGCGGCTTTGACCCTGTATTAGAAACACAATGGAACCCTTACGTAGGCAAATGGCCTAACGGCATGACTTTTGGCACACTTACCAAAGCCAAATACCCTACCATTAAAAATTCGCTCTACATGTGCGACACCTATCTTGGGCAAGACATTGCCAAAAAAGAAGCACAGCAGGCACAGATTGATGCGTTGGAACATCGCATTGAAAACTGGGAAATAGATTATTGGCGAAGCGATTTTGACCTTGAAAAGGCAAATTCTTACGCATCGCACCAGGGACTTTTAAATATTTTAGACGCACTTATTGCGCGCTATCCACAGTTTAGATACGAGCATTGCAGTGCTGGCGGTTCGCTAAAAGACTTTACCACCTTACGACGCATGACGTTTATGACCATGGAAGACTCAGGTGGTCCGCTTAACCATCGCATGGCGTTTTACAGCAACAGTTATATGATAAATCCTGTTCAACTCAAATTTGACGTGGGTTACGATTGGACATCAACTCAAGATGCTGGCAACATAAATAGCAACCCTGAAAGTTGGGCAAAATACGTGCTTAGAAGCTGTATGATGGGTGCCATGATGGCTTGTGCTGTGGGCCGAGATATGAGTACCATAGAATTTAATCAGGCTAAAATTCATTGGAAACTATACAACCAAAAGCAACGTGCTATTCTGCGCGGTGGCCATGTTTACCATATTTTACCTATGCCCGACGGCAAACATTGGGACGGCATGCAGTTTTACAATCCAGCAATAGAGAAAGGATCTGTCTTCTTGTTTTCTCACCTAAACGGTGGTGGCGCCGATGGCAGTATCAAGCGAATTTACTTGCAAGGTTTGGAAGAAAATGCCAACTATCAAATCACATTCCAAGACCGCACCAATCTATCTTGTACCAAATCGGGCAAGGAACTGATGAACGATGGTTTGCTGGTTACTGGTATGACCAAACATTTTGACACCGACATTATTTGGATAGAAAAACTAAGCAGCACCGATATAGCAGAAAATACAGAAACTACCTACAGTATCTATCCAAGCCCTACTCGCATAGGTAAAAATGCCACCTTGCAAGGCATAAACGAAGAAGACGAGTGGACACTTTACGACATACAAGGCAGATGCCTACAAAAAAACAGCGGTAGTGCCACCAAGGCACCTACCACTGCTGGTATATACTTTATTCAGTACAAAGATCAAGTGATTAAATGGGTGGTTGAGTAAAACGACCCTGTAAGTTTACTTACTCACTCCCACCTGCACTACTTCTTTTAAATTAGGGCTATTTAACAAGGTTTTAGCAGCCTTTTGTATGTCTTTCGCTGTAATTTTTTCTAAATCGGACAGATAACTAGCCTGGCTATCATAGCCGTAGAATTGCGTATCGACCAAGCGATGAAACCAATAGTCGTTGGTAAGTTGTTGGTCGGTATGCGATTTTTTGGCGTATTCTTTTACCTTTTGCAAATGATCGGGGCGAGGACCTTGCGTAGCAATTTTTCCCAATTCATCGTAAATAATGGGTACCAACGCATCTACTTTAGCAGCATCGGTTTGGAAAAAGATAGACATCAGCACATGGGGTTTAGGCAATTGATTAACGCCTACATAAGCACTCACGCCATAGGTACCACCCTGTTCTTCGCGCACGGTTTCTGTATAAACCAATTTTAAGATGGATTCTAGCAATTCATAGGCAACCACTTGCTTATTAGAAAAAACATTCTCTGCATGATTAACAATCAAAACCGTTGTTGTGGGTTGTACCATGGGGGTAGAAAACCTTACCTTTTGTTCACCTAGACGTGCTGCTAAAGGAGCAGTCACCTTCTCGCGTCCTTTGTGAGCGGGCAAAGTAGCCACGTATTGCTCCAATAGGGGTTCTAGCACGGTTAAATCAATATTTCCCACCATCGCAAACGAGAAATCGGCTGCATTGGCAAAGCGTTGTCTATAAATTTGTAACGCTTTGACATAATCCACTTGCGCCACATCGGCACTCGTTATGCGTTTTTTTAGCGGATGACCGTTATATACCACCTGTTGAATACTATCGGAGAATTCAGTAAAGGGATCTTTGTCGGCATTTTGTAGCATCGCTTCGATTTGTTGCAAATAGACTTGACAGGCCAAACTATCGGTTTTCACCCCTGTAAACGATTGGTATAACAACTGGAATAGGGTTTCCATATCGGTTACTGTCGACGCACCCCTCATTTCTTCGGTATAATCGTAGATAGAAACACGAAGTTCGGCTTTCTTATCTGACATGAATTTTTCGAATTGCGTACTTGTGAAAGGCCCTTTTCCCCCTCTGTATGCCAAAACGGTAGCGTACTTTCCATCTATGATATCGGACAATGGCAACTGTACCAACCCTCCTCTACTCATACCTTTTATAAGAACTTGATCATCTTTAAAGGTAGTGGGTTTAACTTGCCATTTAATACCATTGGATAGCGTATATTGCACTACACCGTCTTTTAGGGTTTGTTTTTTTACAATGCTTCCTTTGGCAGGAAGTTCGTTGCGCCCTAGCAAGGCATCTGCCAATTTTTCTTCGGTATAGGGTGCTACGTCAACTTTACTAATGGAGTCGATTTGTTGTTGAACAGCATCGCGCGATGGGTGTGCTACATCTTCTGGAGTGGCTATCCACAAGTGCCAATTGGTAGGATGATGGGTAGCTAACCAATCGTTCACCTGCTCAAGTGTTGTTTGTTCTACCACTTGTTTCCATTGCTCATAGCTCCAATCGTCGGGCGAAAGAGGGTCGTTTTCTAAAAAGTTTCGTTTGCACGCATCAACGTATACAGCATTGGTACGTTGATTGCGGTTGTTGTAGTTTTGTTCTAAATTAGCCAAATATGCTGCCTTGGTACGATCTAACTCGATTTGGGTAAAACCATGCTGATACATACGTCTGCGTTCTATGAGCAGTTGACTGATGGCATCGTTTATTTTATTGGGCAATGCATAACCACCTATTTCTAATGTTCTTTCTATTTTTGACACATGGTATTCAATATGGGCTGACCACGCATTCACAAAAGGTGAATTGGGCTTTCTTTCCAAATCATTCAAACGCGTGTTGAGCATACTGGTTGCGGCTTTACGAATAAACGATTGTTTCATGCCTTCGACCGTTTGTTTTACCTGGGGCGACAAATCGGGTATGCGTTGCGCCAAAGCAATCATCACATTGGTCTGTTCTTTATCTTGGGTAAAAGATATAACGGGTTCTGGATAATCCGACACAGGATAGTAAATGCGTTCTGGAGCACCTTCGGGCACTTTGATGTCGGCAAAAAGGGTCTTAATTTTTTCTTCGACTGCCTTTACATCCACATCGCCTACTACGATAATACCCTGTAAATCGGGACGATACCAAGTATGATAATAGTCTCTGATGGTGTTGTACTCAAAATTTCTGATTACCTCAATGTTGCCAATGGGCAAGCAATCGGCGTATTTATCGGTACCGTATATTTCGGGCAATATTTGCTCCATTTGACGATCGAAGGAAGAATTCCTGCTACGCCATTCTTCTTCGATAACACCGCGTTCTTTATCGATTGCTTTATCTTCTAGCAAAATACCATCCGACCAATCGCGCAAAATGAGCAAGCAAGAGTCTACCGTGCTGGTACGATCGGTGGGCACATCGGTAATCATGTAAACGGTTTCGTCTACACTGGTATAAGCATTTAGGTTTGCCCCAAATTTTACACCAATTGTTGCTAAATAGTTGATGAGTGCGTTATCGGGGAAATGTTTGGTGCCATTAAAGGCCATGTGTTCCAAAAAGTGCGCTAAACCGCGTTGTTCGGGTTGTTCTTGAATAGAACCTACTTTTTGAGCAATATAAAAATCAGCACGATTGGGTATGTAATTGTTGTGCTTGATGTAATAAGTTAAGCCATTGGGCAATTTACCTACAACCACGGTGGTATCCTGGGGGATAGTCGCATAAAGGCTCATGCTGCCTACCAGGCAACACAAGGCAAGTAACATACGTTTTAGCATGGTTATTTTTTATTGTTGTCTTTGTTTTTGAAATAGCGCATTTGATAGATGAAGAACACTGCCGAGAATAGGAACAATCCGGCTAATACATAACTGGTGGTATCGCCTAGGGTAACGCACAAAAAGATAGAGGCCATTAACCCTAGAATGCTGAATACTTGAAAGAGAATGAGGTTTTTCTTGTTCATATTTTTTATTGACTAATCGGTGAATTGGTGAATCGTTTATTTTGTTTAGTTGTTTAGGCGTTGAGTCGTTTAATCGTTTAATCGTTAAATCGTTTTTTTATTACGATTAAACGATTCTGCGGTTCTGCGATTTAACGTTGCGAAGCAACGAGCGACTAGCGACTAGTGACAGATTACGTACGAGGTCCAGCGGGGCGGGGCTGGGGCCCAGGGTACGATGTTGGCACCAAAAATGTTGATGGTGGCGTTTCCGTCTTTGTAAGGTTCGTACAGCGTACCGCCTACCACTATTTCGGTTTTTCCATCGCCGTTTACATCGGCCACAACGGGATACTCACTTTTGGTAACGGACGATACTTGGAATGCTGCCAAGTTGTACGCCACTCTTCTACCCGATACGATGGTGTCATTGCTTGTTACATGGCTTTTGCCACTGCCGTTGATGATGCGAAGCGATGTTTCGTCGCGGTAAACAATTTCTTGTTTACCATCGCCGTTAAAGTCGAACAACGTCATAGACGTTTGCGCCGAAACATCGGTGTGATGAAGCGACCAAAACTCGCGCAAACAACCGCGTGCAGGCACGTATTTGTACGCCACCAATGCATGGTTGTTTTTAAGTCCCACTATTTCGGGCAGGCCATCGCCATCTATATCGCCAACGGCTGGATAAGCACGCATGGTTAAATAATCTTTGTGAAAAAGGCATTGATTGGTGGCGGGGTCGTACAACGAGAGGTTACCGTTTAAATCGCGTACCAAAATATCGAGTTTTTTATCGCCCGTAAAGTCGGCCACCAAAGCCGAACCGTCTTGAGCGGTTTCGCCTACGGTTTGTACCCAACGCACACCTGTGGGGGCTTGTTGGGGATGCACGCTATAAATTTGGTTACCACACACTAGCTCTTTGCCAGGCAGCTCGGGCAACACATCGGCGGCAACCGATAGCGAGAACATAGCACCATCGTGTTGCATGTGTCTGCCTACATTGCCAGCAGCTCCACTGCCTATGGGGTTGAGCAAATAAGCATCGAATACTTCGTTGCCCACGTATACTTCGTCGCGTCCATCGCCGTCAAAATCGGCCACTGCAGGGTTTCCGTACAGGTTTTGTTGCAACGCAACCGAAGCAACCTCTTCTACATGATCGGGGCCATAATAGGCGTAAGCATACAACAATTTTTGTTGAGCGGTACCCGCTACTAGGTAAATAGTGCCGCGTTTAGAGCCGTTGGGCATTTTGGTACGCGCCAAGGCAAAAGGCCCGCAGGCATAGCCAAACGACACGCCAGGCGTTCCATGCGAAGCGCCAAAATGGATGGTGGTTTGTTTAAGGAACGAGGGGCCTGCCGCTATAACCAAAGTGGCAGCATTGTCGCGGAAATCGGATTTAACGGTAACCAATTCAGGATAGGAATCACCGTCTAAATCGGCCACAAAAATAGGATTTACCCCTTGATACGCCCCTACCGATACGGTTTTAAGTAGTTTCATATCGAAGAAGGCGTTTTTTTGCGCCGTTACGGGGGTGATGATAAGGAGACAGAGAAGGAGAAGGCCCTTTGAGAAGCTCAGGGACCGAGATGAAAGACCCTTCGACAAGCTCAGGGACCGAGTTAGGAACCACATTCCGAACTGTTTATGTACCCAATTTTTCATGCATTCTCCGTTATATCCTTACAAAAATAATAAATAAGGCGTAAAAACGGAGAAACGGAGAAACTTTTTAACGCCATTTAGGAGTTATGCCTAAAAAGAGTTGAAAGTTAATACCTGGCATGGGGCGCGATAGCACCGAAAGATAATCTTCGTTAAACAAGTTATTGATGTTGAATTTAAGCGATATATCTGCCCAATCAAAGAGCAATAATTTCTCTACCGATATGTTGCTCATAAAATAATCGGGCAACTTGCCTGTAAGGGTTATATCGTTGCTTGACATGGTGTATCGTTCGCTATAATAGTTCCATTTGTACATAAACGAGAAGGTTTTATAGCTCAGTTTTCCAATAACACTAGCGGTGTATTCAGGCACGTAAGGCAGCTGCTTGCCAATGGATTGATCGGCAGGCGAAAGTGGTTCGCCGTGGTTAATAGAGGGTGTCCACGAGAACGATCCGCTTAGGTCTAACTTCCAATTTTCGGAGAGTTGAAACAGCGCATCGGCCTTTAATTCAATACCGTAAGCATGTACATCCTTAATGTTTCGGGGTGAAAAGAAGCCTTTGGTAGTGGGTAGCCAGATAATCCAATCGCTGATGTACGAATCGAACCAGGTGGCACTACCCGACAGGTTGTAAACACCCTGCTTGCCTATGGCAAATGCCAACCCTGCATCGTACGTCCAACCGCTTTCGCGCTTTAAATCGGGATTACCGCCGGGCAAAAAATACAAGTCGTTAAGGGTTGGGAAGCGAAAGTTGCGCGACACCGATGCCTTGGCCGTCAACCCCAACTTAGGCCACAGAACTCCATCGATAAAAAAGGCAGGGATAAGGGGCGAGAAATCGGTTCCGTACATTTCTTCGCGCAATACCAACGACATGCCCAAACGGTCGATGGGTTGCCATTTGGCCGACACTGCACCCGACAGCTCGGTACGCGCCTTTTTATAGCCCACAATGGCTTTATCGCCATCTATTTTGATGATGTTTTTGTCTCTACTTTCTACAAAATGCTGGTAAAAGGCCAAATTGGCAGTAAACATCCATTGGGTACCTATGCAATAAGTAGCATCGGCCTGGGCGTATGCTGTATGAATGCTGCTACGCGACTGGGTCATGGCGGCCATATTACCGTTGCCTACATCGCGCTTGTAATCGTAGGTAAGATAGGTATTTACATAGCCTGCTTTGGCGGCTACTTTCCACGAGTTTTTACTATAGTCGTACGATAAAATACCCCTAAACGTACGCTCTTTTTGCACTTTTTCGAAGGCTGTATTGTCGGCATAATCGGTGGTAAGCATGGGCAACTCTCGTTTGGACTGCAAGTACCACGCATTCAATCCAAAACGATGTCCCTTACCGGTATTGTAGTAGGCCTCTTGCAACAAATGAAAGTCTTGATAAGCCCCGCTTTTGTTCTCTTCGATGGGATAATACTGATCGACGATGTTCATATTCTCGTCGTAGATGTTTTCTTTCTTATCGTGGTTGCGGTAGGTAAAATTATTGGGCGATGTAGACAGTACGGCACGGGTTGAAACTTGCCAATGCGCATCGCCGTAGGTTAGGCGCAAAAACTCATCGAAACTAGAAAAAGAACCTACCCCTTGAATGTACTGCACACCAAAACCTTGGGCATTGGCAGGTTTGGTGTTCATCTTTACGGAGCCACCCAATCCCCCACCCGTTTCGTTGACCGACGAGGTACCGTGCAACAGCGAAGCATCGTCTATAAAGTACGATGGAATCATGGAAAAATCGGTCATGCCCAGCATGGGATTGTTCAAACGCATGCCGTTCCAGGTTACTTGTGTATGCGAGGGCGATGTACCCCTAAACGACACCGTAGAAAGGGTGGCTCTGCCGTAACTTTTTACAAAAACGGACGAGTTATAGCTCAATACATCGGCCATGGAAAGGGCTATATTCTCTTTGAGCGCCACAGAATCGAAGGTAGTTTTTTGCACGCCTACCTCGGAGAGTGGACGTTTACCCCATACGGTTACATCGTCTAATACAACCCCTTTCTTAAGCCTGTTTGCCGAGGCAGTTTGTGCCGATAAAATGGGCAAAAATAGCGCCCATAGCACCGCTATCCATATCTTATTTTTCATCATGGTTTCCAACAAAAAGCACCCGGAATGATGCCTACATAAAATTCATCTATTAAATTCGCATCGCTGTTGTAGCGATAAATTTTGCCTTGTTGCACATAGTCGATGGCATCGGCCACGTACACATCGCCCGATGTAGGACAAATGGTTAGGCCGTAGTAAAGTGTGCCCTGATCGGGCAAAAAGGGCGTTTGTGGCAACACCGTAGCATCGACAGACATTTCCCAAATAGCTCGATTTATCCAGTAAAGGGTCTTTTTATCGCCGCTGAGCTGGATTTCGGAGGGGCTATCGCCCATGGCAAAACGAAATTGTTTGGTAATGCGCATCTGGTCGGGGTCGATGCAGTACAGCGATGGCGCCTCGTACCCATAGGGTGAACCTTCGTAACCGCCGTCGGTTATGGTCCAAAGCATGCCGTTGGCATCGAGTACCAACGAGGTGGGCTGAATGCCGACGGTTAACTCATCTACTACCTGATCGGTTTCGGTATCTATTTTTAGAATCCTATTTTGGTACGACCAACAATTAACGTACACGTACTTGCCTTTTTGCACCATTTGTTCGGTAGAACCGCTTTCCATGGTCATGTTGGGACAAAGAATGTAGCCCGTAATTTCGTATCGTTTGGGATTAACAATAAAGATGCGGTTATCCCACAATTGGGTTATGTAGGCCTTGGTATCGGATACAAAGTGCATGTAACGGGGCGATGTTAAATTGGTAATGCGCCCTACTTCCTTGAATGTGGTGGTATTGATGGCAAACACTACGTGCGAGTTGTTTACTACCACCCAACCAATGTCGTCTTTGATGAGCATGGATTGGGCCACATCGCCCAATTTCATGGCATTGGCTCTAAAAAAGATTTCGTTTTGCACGGTGTCTGCTGCGGGGTCGTAAAACGAGAGCGAGGCGTTGCCGTACTGGAAATTGCCCTCGTTGGTAATGAACAGTCCCTGCTTGGGTGCGGTAAAATCTTCTTCGTAACCGTAGTCCCACTGCATGCAAGAAGCGCTGATAAATATAAATACGATAGAATAAAGATATTTCATATTTCTATTGTTGACCGATTTATAGTTGCAACTCAAAGGCTGACCTTACAAACGGCATTTTATCATAGTTTTTCTACAAAATCAGATACGCTTCGCTTTCTTCCACTGATTTTGCTTAACGAAAAACCACAATAAAATGTATTCCCGTTCTTCAGGATATGCCTTTTCGTTTGCATCTATAAATCCTCATTACTAGTAACTAAAATTTATATCGTAGGCGCCGACGACTTCGGTGGAGACTTCGCCTAACCAGCCGCTTTTGCTGTTGATGGCGGTTTGTACCTTTACAAAATCGATGTAAGCGAGCGATACGGCATTGCCGTTTTGGTCCATGGCATCGGAAATTCTAAAACGATTATCGACCGATTTTTCGGTAGGACGATCGATGCTGCTAAAGTTATCGACATAGCCCCAATCATAGGTGGGCAATACCCAATACGTACCTTTGCCCGATTGGTCGTAGTTTTTAGGCTCCAAACGCGTGCCTACCAGGGTATAGGTATCGCTTTCTACCCAAAGCGGATAGTAGTAATCCTGATTGTGATAGGCTTTTAAGTAATCTATTTCGCCACTATTTCCCTCGCTATCGGTCCATTTTACAGGACTTTGTACGGTTTCGGGGCGATAGTAAGTAACGGCATAGTTTTGAATGGTTGTTTCTTTGCCTGTTTCGCTACCGCGTAGTTCGTACCACGTATCGTTGGGCAATCCGTCGCCATTTTCGTCTTGCATTACCCATACAATGCCAGGCTCGGACGAGTTGTTGAACGAATTGCCTACGATGGCAAAATCGTACCCACCTGTATTGTCGATGCT
>JAZRBL010000087.1:0-5748 GCA_045635045.1 Candidatus Enterocola sp.
CTCGGTGTTGGCGCAGAATTTTGCTGTAAGGGCGCAAGTGGTGCCCAATGTGTTGTCGTTGGCTTCTCCCAAACGGGCCAGCCAAATCACCGAATCACCAAATCACCGACGTACTGATGAGTACGAAGTACGAATAATCACCAATTTTACCTGGATTTCGGTAGGGCGTTTAATCCAACCCAAGGGATTTGAGACTTTGCTAGAAGCCTTTGCCAAGACCCTTAAAGAAGACGCAAACCAACAATTGCAGATAGTGGGCGACGGACCTTATAGAGGTGCATTGCAAACTAAAATACAGCAGTTGCACCTAACCGATAAAGTAGAATTATTGGGTGCGATGCCACGCAATGAGGTGCAAAAATGCCTTGCTAACGCGCATGCGTTTGTGTTGCTATCTGAGTCGGAAACTTTTGGTGTTTCGTACATAGAGGCCATGGCCATGGGTTTGCCTGTTGTGGCAACTCAATGTGGTGGCCCCACAGATTTTGTAGACGATACCAATGGGCTTCTGGTGCCTGTGGGCGATGTGGCAAAAGCTGCCCAAGCAATGTGTAAAGTAAAAGAACAATATGCAACGTATCAACCCCAGCAAATAGCCTGTGAAATGCTTCGAAAATACGCCCCAGCATCTGTAGCAGCGCAATTGACAACCCTATACCAACAATTACTGCCATGAGTTTGCCCATTAGTGTTATAGTTCCTGTTTATAATGCGGGTGTCCATTTTGCCACCTTGTTGGATAGTATATTGGCCCAAACCTTTACGCAGTTTGAGTTGATTTTGGTATTGGATTGTCCTACCGATGGATCTGACAAGGTAGCCAAAGCCTATGCGCAACAAGACAGTCGCATTGTGCTGGTAGAGAACGAGCAAAATTTGCACATTGGCCATTCGCGCAACAAAGGGTTGCAAATAGCCAAGGGCAGTTACATTGCCTTTGCCGACCACGATGATTATGTGCAACCAACTTGGTTAGAGATATTGTATAATAAAGCCATAGAGACCGATGCCGATGTAGTGGTTTCTGCCATACAAAACCGATGCGGTAGTAAGCAAGATTATTATCGTTTTCCAGAAGATGCCCATCCCAAAGCTTTGCAAGAGGGTATGTTAGAGGCCATGCTTTGCTCGCGTCATTCGCAACCCAATACACAAAGCTATAACAATGCCAATAGCATTTGGAACCAGTTGTACAAGGCAAAACTTATCAAAGAGAATGGTATAGAGTTTCCCG
The DNA here is from genome assembly GCA_045635045.1 of Candidatus Enterocola sp. Lineage (GTDB taxonomy): Bacteria > Bacteroidota > Bacteroidia > Bacteroidales > Paludibacteraceae > Enterocola. The sequence continues at coordinate 1,235 of JAZRBL010000087.1, forward strand.
ACAACAGAAAACTATCGTACGAAGACGCTTTGTTTAATATGCAAGTGTTTTTGCATGCCAATAAGGTGGTAGCAGTTGCTGATGTGTTGTATACGCACATTACCCACGATAATAATACCTTTGGTTTGTACGATTACAAACAGTACAACAAACTAACGGCTTACCTAACCTATCAAGAACAATTGGCTCTTTCTTGTCCTTTTAATGTGGCTTTCTTAGGCGAAGCTGTTTTTAGAAAATACTACGTTTGTTTGTTTAATGAATTTAAATTCAAAGGGTTATGGGCTTCGATAAAATTGCTTGTTACGTTAAGAAAGCACAACTTTAAGAAAGCGGTTGCCAGTTTTAAGCAAACACATCCTTCTTTATCAATTCCCAAAAAATTATTTTTGTTCTGGCTGACGTAGTTTAGCCATGTATGCAGTGACTTCTTTGTAAAGCGTAGGGTAGCAAACAGCCACCAATAGGCAATATCCTAAGCAAAATACGGTTGCTCTAATAATTAGCTGTAGATAGCTATTATCGGTTAGTAAAGAGATGTAATAGCAGGTTACCGCCATTAATACAGAAAGCAAAGTGGCAGGGGTAATGTGCCATAGTTGTTTTGCTAACTTAATGTTTAGCAGTCGTTTAACTTCTATACTGCTGATAAACCATGCAAGTGTGCAGGCCACAGCATAGCCTAAAAGTAATCCAAAAATATTCCAATATACTCCTACAACGATGGAGGCTAAAATAAGGCCACGTTTTCCTAATTCGATGCGAAAACTAAGGTTGGATTTGCCAATGGCATTGAGCGCATGTATGTTGATTTGGAACATGGGCGCTAGTAAATTGGCAGCACAAATAAGTTGAAAGTAGGGTACTGATTGCATCCATTTTTCGCCAAAAAGGGTATAAAACAAGGGGTGAGCATCTACTATAAGCAACACCGTAATGGGTATAACAATTAGCGAGGCTTTTTCTTGGATGCTATTTAAAATGCGACATAGGCGCTGCTTTTGGTCGTGTATTTGCGCAAATAGGTTGTAGCTAGCACTAAATATAGATACAAAAGTAAAGTTAGCCGTCTCGCTCATTTTGTAGGCGTGTGTATAGTAGCCTACTTGTTTAAGCGGGTAGAGTTTGCCCAAAATAAAGGTATAAATGTTATTAAATATAACCGATAATAGCGAGCTGGCTAAAATATGCGTGCTAAAATGCGAGTATTCTTTTATAACGCCCCAACTAAAGAGTAATTTGGGTTTCCATTGGGTGTAGTAGTAAAACCCAAAGATGCGAAAAAAATGGTAGCTGGTTTGTTGGGCTACCAATGCCCATACCCCATAGTTTAGGTAGGCCATTGCAATGCCAAATACGCCTCCCAGTACAGTGGCCGATAAATTAATTTGAGCTAATTGCTTGTATTTAAGCTCTTTGCCAATAAGTGCGTAGGGTACCAGGTAGCAGGCATTAAATAGTACCGCTAAAAAGGTAACACGCGCTATGGCGGTTAATTTGGGCTGGTTAAAAAAGAGGGCAATGTAGGGAGCTGTAAAAAATAGCAGTAGGTATAACGTGCTAGAAATGGCTAGGTTGGTGTAAAAAATGGTGTTGGTGTGTAGGTCCGTTAGGTTTTTGGTTCGTACCAATGCGTAATTAAACCCACTTTCTACCAAAACGTACGATAAGCCAGCAAAAATCATCACCATACCCATTAAACCATAATCGGTAGGCGACAGCAAACGAGCGAGTACAATTCCGATAAGGAATTGTACCCCCTGTTGTGCTACGCGGTCTACGGTGCTCCACGTAAAAGCACCCAACATTTTATGTTTTAAATTATCCAAGTACGATATTCACAATCTTACCAGGCACCACAATGACTTTACGAATGGTTTTGCCGTCCATAAATTTTTGGGTTTGCTCGTTGGCAAGGGCGGTTTCTTCTACTTCTTTGGTAGACATAGAAGCGGGTAACTCTAGGGTAAAGCGTACTTTACCGTTAAACGAGATAGGATATTTTACGCTGTTTTCTACCAAATATTCTTCGTTGTGGGTGGGGAATACCGCATCGCAAATGGTTGTTTCGTGACCCAATACGTGGTACAACTCTTCGGCAATGTGAGGTGCAAAAGGAGCCAACAAAATGGTAAGAGGTTCTAAAATAGCACGTTTATGGCATTTTAGTTGGTTAAGCTCGTTTACACAAATCATAAAGGCAGCCACCGAGGTATTGAACGAGAATTGTTCAATGTCGCTGTTAATTTTCTTGATGGTTTTGTGTAGCGATTTAAGTTCTTCTTTGGTAGGTTCGTCGTTGGTTACGCACACGTCGTCGCCAGCAAAGAACAAGCCCCAAAGACGTTTCAAGAAACGATGTACGCCATCAATACCGTTGGTATCCCAAGGTTTAGATTGCTCCAATGGTCCAAGGAACATTTCGTACAAGCGCAAGGTGTCGGCACCGTATTTTTCTACAATATCGTCGGGGTTAACAACGTTAAACATCGATTTTGACATTTTTTCTACAGCCCAACCGCAAATGTATTTGCCGTCTTCTAGGATAAATTCGGCATTGGCAAAATCGGGCATCCAAGCTTTAAAGCGTTCGGTATCCAAAATATCGTTGCTAACCATGTTCACGTCCACGTGAATTTCTTGGGTTTCGTATTGGTCTTTTAAGCCGTACGATACAAATTGATTGGTACCAATAACACGGTATACAAAGTTAGAACGACCTTGAATCATACCTTGGTTAATCAGTTTTTGGAATGGTTCGTCTTTGCAAATAACGCCCAAGTCGAACAAGAATTTGTTCCAGAAACGGCTATAGATAAGGTGACCCGTAGCGTGTTCGGTACCACCAATGTAAAGGTCTACGTTTTGCCAATAGTTGTTGGCTTCGGTGCTTACCAACGCATCGTTGTTATGAGGATCCATGTAACGTAGGTAGTAAGCAGACGAACCTGCAAAACCAGGCATGGTGTTCAATTCCAATGGATAACCGTCGGCAGTTTGCCAGTTTTCGGCACGACCCAATGGAGGCTCGCCGGTTTCGGTAGGCAAGTAGGTCTTAATTTCGGGCAATTGAAGAGGCAATTGGTCTTCGCTCAAGGTGTATGGTTGTCCGTCTTTGTAATAGATAGGGAAGGGTTCGCCCCAGTAACGTTGACGGCTAAAAATAGCATCGCGCAAACGGAAGTTTACTTTTACCTTACCAATGCCTTTTTCGGCAATGTATTTTTTGGCAGTAGCGATGGCGTCTTTTACTTGCAAACCGTTTAAGAAGCCCGAGTTGCACATAATACCGTCTTTGGCATCAAAGCTTTCTTCGCTTACATCGCACCCTTCAATAACGGGAATGATGGGCAAGTTAAAGTGTTTAGCAAAGGCATAGTCGCGGCTGTCGTGTGCAGGTACGGCCATAATGGCACCGGTACCATAGCCAGCCAATACGTAATCTGAAATCCATACAGGAATGTTTTCGCCAGTAAATGGATTAACTGCGTAAGCACCCGAGAAAACACCGGTTACACGACGGTCGGCAATGCGTTCACGTTCGGTACGGCGTTTTACCATATCAAGATAAGCTTCTACTTCTGCTTTTTGTTCGGGGGTAGTAATTTGTGCTACGTAAGGGCTTTCGGGAGCCAATACCATAAAGGTAACACCAAAGGTAGTATCGGCACGTGTGGTAAATACGGTCATGGTAAGGTCGCTGCCAGCAATGGCAAAGTCCATCTCGGCACCTTCGCTACGACCAATCCAATTGCGTTGGGTTTCTTTTAGCGAGTCGGTCCAATCAAGGCTGTCCAAACCATCTAACAAGCGTTGAGCGTAGGCAGAAACACGCAAACTCCATTGGCGCATTACTTTTTGTTCTACGGGATAACCACCACGAACCGAAAGACCTTCGCTTACCTCGTCGTTGGCTAGTACGGTACCCAATTTAGGACACCAGTTTACTTTTAGGTCGGCTAGGTAGGCAATGCGGTAGTTCATCAATAGGTTTTGCTGTTCGTTTAGGCTCCAGCTGTTCCATTCTTCGGCGGTAAACAAAGGAGCATCGGCAGCTGCGTTTACGTTTTGGTTGCCTTCTTTTTCAAAAATGGCTACCAAGTCGGTAATGGGGCATGCTTTGTTGGCATCTTTGTTGTACCACGAGTTGAACATTTGGATAAAGGCCCATTGAGTCCATTTGTAGTAACCTGGTTCGCAGGTGCGTACTTCGCGGTCCCAATCGTAGCAGAAACCTATTTTGTTCAATTGTTGGCGGTAGCGAGCAATGTTTTTAACGGTGGTAACTCCGGGGTGTTGACCTGTTTGGATGGCATATTGCTCTGCGGGTAAACCGTACGCGTCGTAGCCCATGGGGTGCAACACGTTAAATCCTTTAAGGCGTTTGTAGCGGCTGTAAATATCGGATGCAATGTAACCCAATGGGTGGCCTACGTGAAGTCCGGCTCCCGATGGATAAGGGAACATGTCCAATACATAATATTTAGGACGCGATGCGTCTGCCTCTACTTTGT
>JAZRBL010000088.1:0-3688 GCA_045635045.1 Candidatus Enterocola sp.
ATTGCTATCTCTGCTGTTGTATTATTAACTCCTAACTCCTCACTATTCAATGCTTCGCATTTCATGATTTTGCTCACGCTCGGCATAGTCAAGTAAACTTTCCTCTGCTCTCGCTTACTCGCAAAATTCCTCACTCCTAACTTATTAGCTCTTTCAATTACTTTGGGTGTTGCGTAGCTAAGTACAAACCCTTTGGGAAGGATGCGTTTTACCGTTCCGATGTATTCACCAATCGATTTGGGTGTTTCAAAAGAGAAAATATCCTTGTTTCGGCCCTCTAAAAAGTAGGTGGTAGCCCCACGGTGAAACGTTTTTTGCGGATGGGGAGCAAACGTAAAACTGCTTTTGCCATCCGATAAGCGTCTTAAATGAGGGCGTGTAGCCAAGGCGGCATCTAATTTTTGTCGATAGTAAGCCGTGATGTTTTTAACGTATTCTACGTCTTTTAATCGGCCCTCTATTTTAAACGATCTAATGCCAGCATCTAACATGTCGCCAATGTGATGGGAAAGATCAAAATCTTTGAGCGATAGCCAGTGCTTTTTGCCCAACGAATGACCTTCACGGTCTTGTAAATCAAAGGGTAAGCGACAAATTTGAGCACACTCACCACGGTTGGCACTACGGCCACAAAGAGCTTGACTAGCATAGCATTGTCCGCTGTAACTAACGCACAGTGCACCGTGCACAAAGGCTTCTAAGCGCACGTTGGTTTGCGCTGCTATGTGCTTAATTTGTTCTAGCGATAGTTCGCGCGCCAGCACTACTTGTTCACAACCTACTTCTTGCCAAAAACGTACTTTTTCGGCACTGCGGTTATCGGCTTGGGTGCTGGAATGAATAGCAATAGGGGGTAGGTTGAGGTTAAAAATGCCCGTGTCTTGTACAATAAGGGCATCTACGCCTATGCGGTGTAAATCGTGTATAAGTTGTTCTGCTTCTGCTAATTGAGCATCGGTAAGCAGGGTGTTGAGGGCTACAAAAACGCGTGCGTGGTATTGGTGAGCAAAGGTAACCAACGCCTCAATATCTTGTAAGGTGTTGCCTGCTGCACTGCGTGCGCTGTATTTAGGGGCACCAATGTACACCGCATCGGCCCCATGTTTAATGGCTTCGATGCCACATGCTAGGTTTTTGGCAGGTGCTAAAAGTTCTACACGATTCATGCTTGCAAAAATACTACAACCAATTTAAATTGCCAATATAGACCCTAAAAAACAATAATTTAACAATTGTTTTTACTCTTTTAATATGAATTAGAAGTCTAAAATTTAACATTTGCGTATCTTCGCATCTGTAAAATCAGACATAAAGTCGCAAGTTGCAAGTCGAAGGTCGCAAGTAACGTTAAATCGAATAACCGCAGAATCGTTTAATCGTAATAAAAAAAACGATTTAACGATTTAACGATTCAACGAATAAAAAAACACCGATTATTCACATTCGTTCATCAATTCGTCACCGATTCGTCAATAATGAAAACAACTAAATATCAAAATATATGAGTCAAGTAGTAGACATTAGAGAATTAAATGCACGCATCGAGAAAAAAAGTGCATTTATTGATGTTCTTACCATGGGTATGGACAAAGTAATTGTAGGACAAAAACATTTGGTAGAATCCTTGCTAATTGGTTTGTTGTCGGATGGACACATTTTGTTAGAAGGTGTACCCGGTTTGGCAAAAACCTTGGCTATTAAAACCCTTGCCCAACTGATTGATAGCAAATACAGCCGTATTCAGTTTACCCCCGATTTGCTGCCCGCCGACGTGTTAGGTACCATGATTTACAGCCAAAAAACCGAAGAGTTTATGGTTAAAAAAGGGCCTATCTTTGCTAACTTTGTTTTGGCAGACGAAATTAACCGTGCTCCAGCTAAAGTACAAAGTGCTTTGCTAGAGGCCATGCAAGAACGTCAAGTAACCTTGGCCGATACTACCTACAAACTAGACGATCCTTTCTTGGTATTGGCAACGCAAAACCCCATTGAACAAGAAGGTACCTATCCACTTCCCGAAGCGCAAGTAGACCGTTTTATGCTAAAAGTGGTGGTTTCTTATCCTCGTTTAGAAGAAGAAAGATTGATTATTCGTCAAAATATTGGTGCTAAACCAGAACCCATTAAGCCCATTATTAAAGCCGATGAAATTATTGAGGCGCGCAACACCGTTCGCGAAATTTACCTAGACGAAAAAATTGAAAAATACATCTTGGACATTGTGTTTGCCACCCGCGACCCTCAAGCCTACGGTTTAAACAACTTAACAGGCATGATTGCCTTTGGTGGTTCGCCCCGCGCTTCTATTAGCTTAGCCTTGGCTGCTCGTGCGTATGCCTTTATTAAACACCGCGGTTACGTTATTCCCGAAGACGTGCGTGCTGTTTGTCACGACGTATTGCGTCACCGTATTGGCCTTACCTACGAAGCAGAAGCCAATAACATGACAACAGAAGACGTTATTTCAGAAATCTTGAATGTCGTTGAGGTACCTTAATAGTTAGGATTATTCCTCCTTTAAAATTCACTCTTAATGGAGAACGCTTGGGATTAACTCCTAACTCCTCACTCCTAACTCCTAACTCTTTAGCGAAGTGGAAACAAACGAATTAATAAAAAAAGTACGTCAAATTGAGATAAAAACCCGTGGGTTGTCTCAAAACATCTTTGCAGGGCAGTACCACTCGGCCTTTAAGGGCAGGGGTATGTCGTTTGCCGAGGTGCGCGAGTACCAAATGGGCGACGATATTAGAAGCATCGATTGGAACGTGACGGCTCGTTTTAATCACCCATACGTAAAGGTGTTTGAAGAAGAGCGCGAACTTACCTTTATGCTCCTAATCGACGTATCGGGCAGTAGCGATTTTGGTACCATTGGACAATTTAAACGTTCTATGATTACCGAAATTGCCGCGACACTGGCATTTTCGTCGTTGCAAAACAACGATAAAATTGGGGTAATTTTGTTCTCCGACAAAATAGAAAAGTTTATTGCTCCTCAAAAAGGCAAAAAACACGTGCTATACATTATCCGCGAGTTAATCAATTTTAAGCCCGAAAGCAACAAAACCGATGTTTCTGTGGCCTTGCAATATTTTGCCAACGTGATTAAAAAACGTTGTACCGCCTTTATGATTTCGGATTTTATGTCGCCCGATTTTGAGAAAGCCCTTATGATTGCTGCTAAAAAGCACGATTTGGTGGCCATGCAAGTGTTCGACCCCCGTGATGCCGATTTGCCCGATGTAGGTTGGCTTAAAATGAAAGATGCCGAAACGGGTGAGACCATGTATGTAGACACATCGAGCCTAGAGGCACGTTTGCGCTACAACAACCATTGGAATAATCATCAACTCAATTTGCAAAAACAGATGGCTAAAAATCGCATCGATATGGTTTCTATCCGTACCGACGAAGATTATGTAAAAGCACTAATAACTTTATTTAGAATGAGAGGTTAGTATGAAATTTCGCTTATTTATCCTTTTCTTCGTAATGGTGCAGGTGGCTATGGCACAGTCGTTTACTGTAAGTAGCGAATTGGATTCTGCTGCCATTCAAATTGGTGAACAAGCACGTTTGCGCCTTACCGTGGCACAACCCAATAACATAGAAGTAGCGGTTCCCATTTTGTCGGACACCATTACCAAAGGTATTGAGATTGTAGAAGTGCTTAAAGCCGATACCA
>JAZRBL010000089.1:0-4664 GCA_045635045.1 Candidatus Enterocola sp.
TAGCCTTTGATTTTTACAAAGAAAGCATCGTTACCGAAGAAGAGGTTGACGAGGCGTACCGTCATGTTAGTGAGCTGTTAGAAGCCATTGAAATGCGTAATATGCTATCGTCCGAAGAAGATAACCTAGGTGCGGTACTTAAAATTGCGTCGGGTGCCGGTGGTACCGAAAGCCAAGACTGGGCATCGATGCTGTTGCGTATGTACCAACGCTACTGTGAGCGCGTGGGCTATAAATGGACCATCGAAAACTACCAAGAAGGCGACGAGGCAGGTATTAAAACGGCTTCGATTCGCATCGAAGGCGATATGGCCTACGGCTACCTAAAAAGCGAAAACGGGGTGCACCGTTTGGTACGTGTATCGCCCTACAATGCGCAAGGTAAGCGCATGACTTCGTTCTCGTCGGTGTTTGTAGTGCCTTTGGTAGACGATACCATTGAGGTGCACGTAGACCCTGCTTGTTTAACTTGGGAAACTTTCCGTTCGGGAGGTGCCGGTGGTCAGAACGTAAACAAAGTGGAATCGGGTGTGCGTTTGCGCTACCAGTTTAAAGACCCTTATACAGGCGAAGAAGAAGAAATTTTAATTGAAAATACCGAAACCCGCGACCAACCCAAAAACAAAGAAAATGCCATGCGTTTGTTGCGCTCGCAACTATACGACCGCGAATTGCAGCACCGTTTGGCCGAAAAAGCCAAAATTGAAGCAGGCAAAAAGAAAATTGAGTGGGGATCGCAAATACGCAGCTATGTATTTGACGACCGTCGCGTAAAAGACCACCGTACCAACTACCAAACATCGGACGTACAAGGTGTTATGGACGGTGATATTGACGAATTTATTAAACAGTATTTAATGACTTTCTCGGACGCTCCGAGTAATACCCTATAGTTATGAATCAAGAATTAAATGATCAAGAACTGTTTCGTCGTCGTAGTTTAGAAACACTACGCGAAATGGGCATCAATCCTTATCCTGCAGCAGAATTTCCAACCAATGCCTTTGCTGCACAAGTAAAAGAAAACTTTCAAGACGACGCTCCTCGCCAAGAAGTTATGATGGCTGGCCGTTTGATGAGCCGTCGTATTATGGGCAAGGCTTCGTTTGCCGAATTGAAAGACTCTACAGGTCGTATTCAGTTGTACATTTCGCGCGACGAAATTTGTCCCGACGAAAACAAAGACATGTACAACGTGGTGTTCAAAAAGTTGTTGGATATTGGCGACTTTATTGGCGTAAAAGGCTATGTATTCCGCACCCAAATGGGCGAAATCTCCATCCACGTATCAGAAATTACAGTACTTTCTAAATCGCTTCGTCCTCTTCCTATTGTAAAAGAAAAAGACGGCGTTACTTACGATGCTTTCTCTGATCCAGAAGCCCGTTACCGTCAACGTTATGTAGACTTGGTGGTAAACGAAGGCGTAAAAGATACCTTTATTAAACGTACCAAAATTTTTAACACCATGCGTCAGTTCTTTAACGAGCGTGGTTATTTAGAAGTGGATACTCCTGTGTTGCAACCCATTCCTGGTGGAGCATCGGCTCGTCCGTTCATTACCCACCACAATGCGTTAGACATTCCTTTGTACCTACGTATTGCCAACGAGTTGTACCTAAAACGCCTTATTGTAGGTGGTTTTGAGGGAGTATACGAATTTTCGCGCAACTTCCGCAACGAAGGTATGGACCGTACCCATAACCCAGAGTTTACTTGTATGGAAATTTACGTTTCGTACAAAGACTACAACTGGATGATGAACTTTACCGAAGAAATGATAGAGAAAGTTTGTTTGGCAGTAAACGGTACCACCGAAGTGCCTGTAGGCGATAAAATCATTAGCTTTAAGCGTCCATTTAAACGCATCAGCATGATCGATTCCATTAAAGAACACACCGGCATTGATATTACCGGTATGGACGAGGCAGCTTTGCGCGATGTGTGCAAACAATTGGGCGTAGAAACCGACGAATCGATGGGCAAAGGCAAGTTGATTGACGAAATCTTTGGCGAAAAATGCGAAGGCAACTACATTCAACCTACCTTCATTACCGATTATCCTATTGAAATGTCGCCACTTTGCAAACGCCACCGCGAAAACCCAGAACTAACCGAACGTTTTGAGTTGATGGTAAACGGCAAAGAATTGGCCAATGCTTATTCGGAACTAAACGACCCTATCGACCAATTGGAACGTTTCCAAGAACAATTGCGTTTGAGCGAAAAAGGCGACGACGAAGCGATGTTTATCGATATGGACTTTGTGCGTGCGCTTGAATATGGCATGCCTCCTACATCGGGTATGGGTATTGGTATGGAACGTTTAATTATGCTCATGACCAACCAAAGCACCATTCAAGAGGTGATGTTGTTCCCTCAAATGAAACCCGAAAAGCAAGTTAAGAGTCAAGAACCAACCGAAGAATAATATTCTCATGTTGTCCAATTCTCCAAGAATCTGTATCATGGGCGGTGGTAGCTGGGCTACAGCTATTGCTAAAATTGCCAAGCAGGGTGGTAAACGCATCAATTGGTACATGCGCCGTCCCGAACAAATTGAAAAGTTCAAAGAAACAGGTAGCAATCCTTCGTACCTTACTGGTGTTCAGTTTGATGTGAAAAAGATTAAGTTCTATTCCAACATCAACCTAGCCATTAAGAACTCTGATATCTTGGTATTTGCTATGCCATCGCCTTTTTTAAAGGGACACTTGGCTAAAATCAATGTTCCTTTGCAAGGCAAAAAAATTATATCGGCCATTAAAGGTATTGTGCCCGACGAAAACATGATTGTAACCGACTATTTTACCAGTCGTTACGGTATAGATCCCAACGATATTGCAGTAATTGCGGGTCCTTGCCATGCCGAAGAAGTGGCCTTGGAACGCTTGTCGTACCTTACTGTGGGGTCTAAAAACCTAGAGTTTGCACAAGCTTTTGCCGATAGAATTGCCAATCCTATGCTTAAAACCTCGGTATCGACCGATGTGCGTGGTATTGAGTATGGTTCGGTGCTTAAAAACGTATACGCCATTGCATCGGGTATTTGCCACGGGCTAAAATACGGCGATAACTTCCAAGCCATCTTGGTATCGAATAGCATCCGCGAAATGGCTCGCTTTGTAGAGGCAGCGGCTAGCGACGATACCCGAAACATAGAAGATGCCGCTTATTTGGGCGACCTTTTGGTAACGGCTTACTCCAAATTTAGCCGTAACCGTATGTTTGGTTCCATGATTGGCAAAGGCTATTCGGTTAAATCGTCGCAACTAGAAATGGAAATGATTGCCGAAGGTTACTATGCTACCAAGTGTATCAAAGAAATTAACGAAGAATTTAAGGTAGAAATGCCTATTTTGGAAGCTTGTTACAACATTTTGTACGAACGCATATCGCCCAATATCGAGATTAAATTTTTGACAGAAAAAATTAGATAATCAATAAACTTATAAAACATGCAAGACATTAAATTATCCATCGAGAATTGTTTAGGATTTGTATCGGAAGATGCTATTAAAGCATTTGAAGGTAAAGTAAAAAGCAGCGCAGAAACCCTAGAAGCGGGTACCGGTTTGGGTAACGACTTTTTGGGATGGTTGCACTTGCCATCGTCTATTACTCCCGAATTTTTGGACGATATCCAAGAAACGGCTAACTATTTGCGCGAAAACTGCGAAGTGGTAGTAGTGGCTGGTATTGGCGGTAGCTACTTGGGCGCTAAAGCGGTGATCGACTCGCTTTCTAATAGCTTTGAATGGTTGCAACCTAACAAACCTATTATGGTTTACGCAGGTAACAACATTGGCGAAGACTACTTGGCAGAACTTTGCGAATTCTTGAAAGGTAAAAAATTTGGTATCATCAACATTTCTAAATCGGGTACTACTACCGAAACTGCTTTGGCCTTCCGTTTGCTAAAAACTCAATTGGAAGAACAAGCGGGTAAAGAAGCTGCTCAAAAACTGATTGTAGCCGTTACCGACAAAGCAAAAGGTGCTTTGCGTACCTTGTCTACCCAAGAAGGTTACAAAACTTACGTAATTCCAGATAACGTAGGTGGTCGTTTCTCTGTGCTAACTCCTGTAGGTTTGTTACCTATTGCAGTAGCTGGTTTGGACGTACGTCAATTGGTAGCTGGTGCTCAACGCATGGAACAAGTTTGCGGTGTGGATACTCCATTTATGGAAAACCCAGCTGCTGTGTATGCTGCTACTCGTAACGCTTTGTATCAAGATGGCAAAAAAATCGAAATCTTGGTAAACTACCAACCTAAATTGCACTTCTTTGCAGAATGGTGGAAACAACTTTACGGCGAAAGCGAAGGCAAAGACGGCAAAGGTATCTTTAATGCTGCCGTAGACTTTACTACCGACTTGCACTCTATGGGCCAATGGATTCAAGAAGGCGAACGTACCATTTTTGAAACCGTTATCTCTATCAATACGCCTAACAAAACCTTGGTGATTCCTTCGGATGCCGACAACCTAGACGGTCTAAACTTCTTGGCTGGCAAACGCGTAGACGAAGTAAACAAAATGGCCGAGTTGGGTACCATGCTAGCACACGTAGACGGTGGTGTTCCTAACATGAAAATTGAAGTACCTGCGCTTAATGCTTATTACATTGGTCAGCTTATTTACTTCTTCGAAAAAGCTTGCGGT
>JAZRBL010000090.1:0-26726 GCA_045635045.1 Candidatus Enterocola sp.
TTTAGCTTTGAAAAAGTAGCCAAAGCGCAAGCAAATTTATTAAAGTAAGTAGATGTTATTCAATACGGTTATATTTGGTCCTATTAAGAGTCGTAGGTTAGGTGTATCGTTAGGTATTAACCTATTGCCCCAAAATGGAAAGATTTGTTCGTTCGATTGCATTTATTGTGAATGTGGATTGAATGCCGAAGGGCGTGAAGATACTCAATTGCCCACACGCCAGCAAGTGCGCATTGCGCTTGAGGAAAAGTTAAAGGCTTATAAGCAAGCCGATGGGGAGCCTATTGATACCTTTACCTTTGCGGGTAACGGTGAACCTACCCTGCACCCTGAATTCAAAGAAATTGTGTTGGATACGCAAAAGTTGCGTAATCGTTACTATCCCGATGCCAAAATTTCGGTACTGACCAATGCGTGGCAATTGGATAAGGCTGTTGTCTTAGATGGCTTGCGACAAGTAGATAATGCCATCTTAAAATTAGATAGTGCAGTACCCGAAACTTTGCTAAAGATGAATCGTCCCACATCGTCCGAGTTTTCGATGGATGCATTGGTAGAACAAATGGCATCTTTTAGGGGTGAATGCATTATTCAAACCATGTTTTTACGTGGTGCGGGGGTAGATAATACCACCCCTGCAGAAATTGAGGCATGGTTAAAGGCATTAAAACGTATCCAACCTTCGTTGGTTCAATTGTATAGCATTGATCGTAAAGTGCCCATAGAGGGGATAGAACACGTCTCGGAAGAGGAATTAAAACAGATAGCAGCGCAGGTTAAGAAAATAGGCCTTAAAACGCTGGTTACGCCATGACAAACAATAAAGAACGTATACTGGTTTGTCCATTGGATTGGGGGTTGGGCCACGCATCGCGCTGCATCCCCCTTATTTATGCCTTTTTAAAAGAAGGGCACGAGGTGTTGTTGGCAGGTTCGGGACAGTCTGCCCAGTTGCTAAAACAAGAATTTCCTACCTTAACCTTTATTCCTTTTGAATCTTTTACTTTGCGTTATTCATCGGGAACATCGCAAGTAGGGGCGGTATTAAGAGCTTTCCCGCGTTTGCTAAAACGTATCAAAACAGAACAAAAAGAACTAGCTTCTATTGTAAAATCGTATGCCATTACCGAGGTGGTATCCGATAATCGTTTTGGCTGTTATTGTAAAGCGGTAAAGAGCATTTATATCACACATCAGTTACGCGTAAAATTACCTTCTCCTTTTGGATTTTTGGAACCGTTGGTAGCTCTTTGGCATCGTCGTCTGATAGAAAAATACGATGCATGTTGGGTGCCCGATTATGAGGATACCGCAAAAGCACTGGCTGGGGAATTATCGCACCCCAAGAGAATGCCTAACAATGTACGCTACATAGGTCCGTTGAGTAGATTTGTAAAAGTTGAAAGACAAGAAGAAGCTTCTACCTTAACCGTTGCTGTTTTGTCGGGAATAGAGCCTCAACGTAGTATTTTTGAGCAGTATTTGTTGGATTCGTTGCAGATAGAACCTGCTGAGCGAGTTATTTTGGTTCAAGGGTTGCCACATAAAGGCACTGCGCCGTATTGTGTGGGGAAAGTTGAGGTCTATCCATCCATGTCGACGCAACCCTTGCAAGATTTGTTGTTGCAAGCAACGCATATCATTTGCCGTTCGGGTTATAGTTCCGTCATGGACTTGGCAGCTATGGGCAAATTGTCGGTCGCCACTTTTGTTCCTACTCCAGGACAACCGGAACAAGAATACCTTGCTTCGTATCTACGCGCTAAAAAGTTCGGTTAATACCGAAAGTGATTTCATTTCTCCCATGCCCGGTAGGTAATGTTTGTAATAAGCAATGAGCAGTTGCATGGATCTTCTTCTTTCGCCTAAACCCAGTAGTTGAGGCTCTTTTAACAGCACCGAGAGTAGCTCTTTTTCTTCTTTTGGGAGCAATTTAATGACTTCGTTCTCTACTTCGTCGTACGGATAGATACCAATGTATTTGGCAAAATCGAGTAAAAAGGCAAGTGGAAATGCTTGTACCTCTTTGCTTTGTACCAACGTTTCCAAACTGTGTACCATAAACTGGTATAATTCGTGATCGACGTTGGTGGTTTCGATCGATTTTTGAATTACTTCTGCTAGAAAAAAGCAGATGGAAATTTTGGCAGGATGCTCGTATAATTGATACGAAAGGGGGTGAAGTTTTGCCTCGGTTAATTGTTGGATGTCCTTCTTCTCGCGATGGGTTACTTCCATATCGAGCAATGACATGGGCTGTAGGTGTTGCAACTTTATTTTGGCACGTTTGCTTTGCGGATTGTACACAGCGTAACTAACTTTCCCAAAATCTTTGGTAAAGATGTTTACGATGTACGCGTTGTCTTTGTAACGCGTGGTGGTTAAAACAATGCCTTGTGTGCTGTGTTGCATTAGTAGCGAATTACTTTATGAACCCCAACGGGTTGTTGGTCAAGGAATAAACACAAAACAAATACCCCTTTTTGCGGTATCCATACTTGGTTGTCTGTTCCCTTTTGCAGCAACTGTCCTTGTATGTTGTAGAGTTGGTAGGCGTTGGCATGCTCTGCCTCCCAAGTTACTTTGTCGGGTGTTGGATTGGGATAAATGCTTATCGTTTCTTGGTTGACAGACTCGATAGCAGTTGGCTGACCCAAGCAATGAACGGGTTCTATCCACAGCGATAGGTTGGTTGGCGAAATGTTGTGTGCCGAATAAGGGTTCCATGAACTTCCGTTATAGAAATAGGCGTAGTTGTTGGGTGTTTTCGCCTGATAAAGCGCTAAGGTGTCGCTTGTGGTTAGCGAATTGTACTGAATTTCTACTCCTACAAAGAACGTTTTAGGAACGGCAATGGGTTGGCTAAAACGGATGTAGTTTTCTTTGTTTTTCCAAACCGTTTTGGTAGCAGTGCCCCATTTCCCTTCGCGTGTACACGTTAAATCGCGTGGTCTAACCAATACTTTTCCTAGCAATTGTGTAGGTTGGTCCGTCCCGCTGTAAACGGTTAAGTATACAGGCGCATTGCTGTTATAACGCCCCTTGAATGGCATGATATAGGCTCCATATAAGGTACCTTCTTCTGTAGTTGTATATTTCTCGGCAAAAGCGGTGTGTTGTAGTTGGTTGTGTCCGGCGTAATACCCTTTATTGTGCTTAAATGCCTGTATGTTGCTGTCTTTTCCGATGTGTTTGAGTCGATGGCAGGCACCCTCAACGTATGGGTCAACCCCCTTCATAGAAGTAGCATTGGTATGGTTAGGGTCTAACCAATAGGCTAATTGTTTGGTAGGTTCGCTGTGATGGTCCCAAGCTGTATCCAGTCGTGCATAATAGTCGTTCACAGGTCGTTCACAGGTTGATTGTCCACCCGAAAGAGCACCGATGATTAATCCATTCTTATCAAACAATGGCGAACCAGAAGATCCCGCCTCTGTGCATCCTTTGCTCCATCTGCTAATGTGCCACCATCCTTTGTTTATTTTGTTTTCAAAATAGCCAGTATAATCCGAAATAATGGGAGAAGTATAGGCATAACTCATGCGTTTGCTGTCCCCTTTAGGATGTTGAATGCTAATAAGTGGAGCTTGTGGCGATTTGCTTCTGTTCCATCCGGCTAGGTAGGGGCGATAATCTCTAGGTGGCATCTGATTGAGCTCTACCAATGCCATGTCAAGGTCGGTAGCCCATGCACGCATACTACTGCCACCTACGGAGCATTCCTGACTTCCTTGAATGGTGCTATCTTGCTCGGTAACGGCATAATTAAAATAGAAAATTGTACGAGTAGCATCATCTTCTGCTTTAAAGTTGTGTGCCGCTGTGTAAATGTAGGGTTTCCCTTCGGTATTGTTGATGAGGCATCCGGTTCCAAATGATGATTGAGTAGAGGATACAATATAAAGTAAACAAACTGCCTGTTTTTGTAGAGGTAAATCGTTGGTAAATAGGGCATGCGGACTGCATGAGTTGGAACCATTAAAGGTGCTGGTACTGCGGTTGTGTGCTACGCGTTCAATGCAAAAG
Organism: Candidatus Enterocola sp.; assembly: GCA_045635045.1. Taxonomy (GTDB): domain Bacteria; phylum Bacteroidota; class Bacteroidia; order Bacteroidales; family Paludibacteraceae; genus Enterocola. Next base: position 4,027 of record JAZRBL010000090.1, read on the forward strand.
GTTCCGTTAAATGCTGCATCGCTGGGTTCTTGGTATTCTATAATTAGACTATCTCCTGCAAGTGGACGAATTGGTAATATGCCACTCTCATGTTGGTTTTCTATACCAAAAGCCCCTAATACTTGGGTTTGCGATGGATTGTATACAAATAGCTTGCCACCATTAGGCATATTTAGTTTGGCTAATACCACACTCATAGAGGCAGCACCATCGGATACCAATCCCATGCGCCAAATGCGAGTTCCATTGCCAGAAACTTCCCATATCCCGTCTTCTTGGGGAGTAAAATGAACTTGTGCAACGTGGCCAATGGCATAACTTCTTTGGTTACTTATTAGGGCCTGTGTGGTATCTATTTGTAGGGGATAAAAAAACGATGTGGCAGAGCGATGGTAGGTTTGCGCTGGTAAGGTAAAAGGTGTAGGAGTTCCTTCGCTTTCAATTTGTGCTAAGGCAATATGAAAGCAACCCATCAAGCAAAGCAATATTCCTACTAGTCGTTTCATGGAACAAAAGATTTTTGTAAAACCAGAATGGATTCGTTCCCCATGTTAAACAAGAGGTCAAAGATGCTGAGGTTTTCTATAAACCCCTGTTTTTGCTCAAATACTTGGTAGTATGGAGTGGAACAATAATGGTTATCTGCAATGGGGTGCTTGGGGTGCAATGTTTTCCTAAAATCAAGTTCGTTAGTGGATGGTAGGTAACTATCGCTGCGAGTTATAGTGGGTTGGATTCCTAATAAATGGCAGATGCAAGCTTGTAGTTGTTCGTTAAAATCTACCAAATAGGTATAATTTTTTTGATAAAAAGGACGAATATCGTCTTCGTAATACATAAAGAACGGACTGTGTCTATAGGCAGATTCTAGTGCTCCCCAGTGTACTTTTTGCCAATTATCAGCTGCAATCTTAATGTCTTTGTCAATGGTTTTTCCTTCGCCTGTTTTGATAATGGGAATGATTAAATCCATGCGCCCGTTAGCAGTAGCAATGGTACATCGATTACGGAAAGTTTGTTTCTCGTAATATTGGTACACGTCAACAAGGCAAGACTTGTAATGTGCTAACTTGCTGTAGTACTGTACGTTTCCTGCGTATACAGAGGTAAGTGCAATAGGATGGCTCATTTCATATTATCTACGCTTTTAAACAATCTATTCCAACGGATAGACTGAATTAGCGATTTGTCTTTATCGATTGATAACCAAACAAATAGAGGCTTCCCAACAATGTGATCTTCAGGTACGTAACCCCAATAGCGCGAATCTTCAGAATTATGTCGATTGTCGCCCATCATCCAAAAATAATTCATAGCAAAGGTGTACGAAGTTGCTTGCTTGCCGTCTATAAAAATAGTGCTGTCTTTCACTTCAAGCTCATGTCCTTCGTATACATGGATAATGCGTTCATACAAAGGCAAATTCTCTAGATTGAGTGGAGTGGTAGCCCCTTTGCGTGGTATGTATATAGGGCCGTAGTTGTCGCGTGTCCAATTGTTGTATGCTTGTGGGAAAACTTTGCCTGTAAACAAGTTAGGGTCATCTATTACCGAAATAACTTGAGGGAATCCTTTGATTTGCGCGCAAGCATGTGCCGTTAAAGGGAGATAATATACTGGAGGATATTTTCCGTCGATAGTGGCATAATCTAGGTATTTTAGAATGGCATAACCATCTGGCCAATTGTTTATTAATGCCCTATCGTCTACGCTAACGCCTAATTGTTCAAATTGTTTTTCTGATATGGCTCTACCATCGGTAGCAACAAGGTAATTGAACTGCAAGCCTGTTGGCTCGTATTGTGGTTTGCCATTGATGTAAATGCGTTGGTTGATAATTTGCAAACTGTCCCCTGGAAGGCCCACGCATCGTTTTACGTAATTTTCTCTGCGGTCAACAGGACGCCAAGTGATTTCGCCAAATTGTTCAGGGTGATTTTTTATGGTTTGTTTGCCGTAATGTTGGCACAATTGATAGTAATCAGGATTAGGTCTTAGCGTTGCAACGGTGTCCCCGGCTGGAAAATTAAACACCACTATATCTAATGCTTTGATAGTATCCAATCCTGCTAAACGGCGGTAGTCCCATTGTATGGCTGTGCTAAAAGACTGAGAACCCCATGGAAATGTATGTTGCACTAATGGCATCGAAAGGGGTGTCATCGGAACACGAGGCCCGTAGTGTACTTTACTTACTAAAAGATAGTCGCCGACTAGTAATGATTTTTCTAACGAAGAAGAAGGAATCTGGTAGTTTTGAAAAGCATAGTTGTTGATAAAATACACGGCAACTAATGCAAAAATTATAGCATCCACCCAACTGAATAGGTTGTACAAGTATTTATTTTCAAACTTTTTCCAGAAAGTCCAAGGAATAAATTTAGTAAGGTATACATCAGCTATAATAGGCAGCAAGAGCAACCACCAATAGTTACCAACCCATGCAATGAAAAGAATATAAGCGATGCAAGCAATTGCCGCTTTAATCCATTGTTTAACAGCGATATCTTTAAGCGAGATCATAATTAAAATTTAAGCATGTCTTTCATACCCAAGCAGCCCTTTTTGCCACAAGTAAATTCGGCAGCTAGAACGGCACCCAGAGCAAATCCATTACGGTTTTTAGCGTCGTGGGTAATGGTAATGTAATCAAAATCAGATTCGTATTGAATGGTATGAATACCAGGCACCATACCTTCGCGAATGGCTTTGATGGTAAGGGTAGGGTCTTCAGCTTTGCCTTCGCCCAAAGCCCATGCATTTTTACGTTCCATGTTGTTTAAAATGCCTTCTGCTAGGGTAATGGCAGTGCCACTAGGAGCATCTAATTTTTGGGTATGATGGGTTTCTTCCATGCCTACTTGGTAAGCAGGGAATTGATTCATGATGCGTGCCAAGTATTCGTTAACTGCAAAAAAGATATTTACACCTAAGCTAAAGTTAGATGCCCAGAAAAAAGCCAATCCTTTTTCGTTGCACAAAGCTTGTATTTCTGGCATTTGTTCGGTCCATCCCGTAGTGCCCGATACCACAGAAACACCAGCAGCAAACGCTTTTTTGTAATTTTGCACAGCTACTTTTGGAGCTGTAAATTCGATGGCAACATCGGCACTCTTAAAGGCATCCGATTCAAAGTCTTCTTGGTTGTCGATATCAATGCGGCTTACAATTTCGTGACCGCGACTAAGGGCAATTTGTTCGATGGTTTTGCCCATTTTTCCGTATCCAATAAGTGCTATTTTCATGTTGCTAGTAGTTTAAAATGTTCAATCTACAAAAATAATATATTTTTTGTTATGGTAGCGTATTAAAATGTAGTAACTTCGCACAGAAAATGATAGTTATGGAAAATAAAGACAAAGCTCCGTACGGACCTCGTCCTACGTATCCCACTCCTCGTTTGAATTGTTTGGTGAAGCGACCAGCAACAACTCCTATTGTTTGTGCTAAATGTGGCGAGAGTTTGGCTGGTAGGTTGTTACAATCCACCCAATTTACTTGCGATCATTGTGGCAGAAAGTTCAATATGTGCCGCGATTGCGGTGCAGATTCATTCTGTCCCGAATGCGGAGGATGGCTATTGAATAGTTGGGAGGATGCAGGCAAATGGCTTCTACGACAACAAAATCGTGCCCATAAGGAGCATTTTCCTCATTTGCCAGATCCCATTATTTAATGCCTTCTACTTTTGCTACGTAGTCATTTGCCAGCTCAAGCGAGTTGATTTTACCCACATCCAAAAGGTGTAAATCTTCTTGTTGCCACCCATAGATAGGGTATTTTAGGCATTGGTCAAGATAGAAATCAATAATGGAGAATTTAGCCGGATAAGGGTCCATTTCTGCAAAAAGAATAGGCGAAAAACAATGAATACCACCAAAAGCGTAGGGCGTTAGTGTGTTGATGTCAATGTTTTGATAGGGAGATTTAATTTCGCCAGTTTGTGTGTTGGTCCATGCTTTTAAACGCATGTCTTTGTCAAACAACAAGTACCTGCTACTTTTGCGGTTGCTTACCAATAGGGTGGCAGCCGCTTTTTTGTTGTTGTGCTCTGTCGCTAATTGGGCTAAATTGGCATTCGATAAAATATCGACGTTGTGTATTAAAAAAGAATCTTCACCCAATAAAGGAATCGCTTTTTTAACAGCACCGCCTGTTTCTAGCAAGGCAGCGCGCTCGTCCGATATGGCTACTGGAACGTCTTTCCAGTTTTGTTGTAGATAATCAATAATTTGCTCGCCAAAATGATGGATATTGATGACAAAATCGTTCATCCCAGATGCTTGTAATTTTTCCATTACGTGACCTAACAGTGGTTTCCCTTGAATAGGTACCAAGGCTTTGGGCATGGTGTCGGTAATGGGTTTAAGGCGAGTGCCTAATCCTGCAGCAAATACAAAAGCTTTCATTTCTCTGAGCAATTAAAATATTGGGTAATTTTTCTTTCTCGGTGTTGTAAACGCACTTGCACCCCAAATTTTTGGGCAATGTGTTCGGCTAAGTGTTGGGCACCGTAAACGGAACGATGTTGTCCGCCAGTACAACCAAAACTAAATTGTAGGTGCGTAAATCCGCGCTTAATGTAACGTTCTACGGCTGGGTCGGCCAGTGCGTAGATATGCTCCATAAAGGTGAGTATTTCGCCGTCATCTTCTAAAAAATCAATTACGGCTTGGTCTAAACCGGTTAGTTTTTTGTAGGGCTCGTACCTGCCTGGGTTGTGAATGGCACGACAATCAAATACAAAACCACCCCCATTGCCCGAGTAATCGGTAGGGATGCCTTTTTTGTAAGAAAAGCTATACACATCCACGCAAAGTTTGTTGGTGTCGATGCGGGTAGATGCAGTATCTTTATATTGTTCTGTTAATGTTTGCAATACACTTACCAAATAAGGATATCGGGCGTAGTCATTTTGCTGCAATAGTTGTTTAAGTTGAGCAATAGCAAACGGAATGCTGGCAATAAAATGCGCTTTTTGTTCCACTAACCCTCTAAAACCATACGCACCCAATACTTGTAGCGTCCTGAACAGCGCAAAAAGAGCGATGTTTTGCGAAAACTCGGCGTCGCTTACACGATAGTAGGGTTGTAAGGCTGTTTTGTAGGTTTCTATGAGCGATGCGCGCAAGCCATCGGGCATACTGGCCTTGGCTTGGTAAATAAACGACACTAAATCGTAATAAAAGGGTCCTTTTCTACCTCCTTGGTAGTCGATAAAATAGGGCTCGTTGTTAACCACCATTACGTTTCGACTCTGAAAATCGCGGTACATAAAGGAGGGGGTATCTACCGCTAATAAATCGGCACAAAGCCTATCAAAATCATCTTCTAAATAGGCCTCATTAAATTCTACGCCAGATGGTTTAAGAAACTCGTATTTAAAGTAATTTAGGTCCCAATAAACGGTTCGTTGGTCAAAGGCTGCTTGGGGATAGCAGATAGAAAAATCAAGGTTTTTAGCCAATTCAAACTGAATACGGGGCAATTGAGCGATGGTTTTATGAAGCAATGTGGTGGTACTTTCATCGTAACCTTTGGCAATATAGTCAAAAAACAAAGATGCATCGCCCAAGTCGCTCAAAAGGTAACATTGTTGGTTGTCGGAAGTAGCCAATACCGTAGGGACAGCAATGTTACAGCTGGCCATTTGCTGGGTGATCATCAAAAAGGCTTGGTTCTCTTTTATGTCAGAACCATACACGCCAATATAACTTTGCTCGTCTTGCCATAATCGATAGTAGACCCTATTAGAGCCAGAGCCCGCCAATAACCTTTGTTGGGTTGGTCGGGCTCCGGTATATGCTTCAAAGAGGCTAAATAAACACTCCATCTTTTTATTTCTTGCTATTTTGTAATTTATTTGCGCTTGGTTTCTCTTTTTCTAAATCAGAAATAACGGCATTTTTCTTGTTTAAGTCAGCACGAACCAAGTCTATTTTATCGTTGATTTTTTTCAACTCTTCCTCTAGTTCATTTTTTTCTGCCAATAGTTTTTGCGCTTTTTTCTCTTCGTTTTCAATTTTCTGAGCATCTACATTTAAATCACCTTCTTCTATAATGGTTCGGGTAGCTTCAAATTTCTTTTTTGCGTCAGCATTTTTCTTAATTTTCTTTTCTATTTTGGTGCGTTGTTTTTCTAATTTACCCAATTCCTTGTCTATTCCTTTATACTCTTCTTGGTGCGCCTGCATGGCGATGTTGTAACGGTAGTTTTGCACATCTAAATCCAAACTAATAAGCCATTCGTATACTTTGGCAGTGGTAATAGAGTCCTCGGATGGGATGATGAAATTGTCGTATCCTTGAGAAAGTAGCATGTTGATGGTACCCGCCTTTTTTGACCCTGTAAATTGGATGTACATGTCAAAAGATTTGTTCCATAAATAATTGTACTTAATGCCTTTAAAGGCGTAAAAATTTTTCTTTTTACTGCCATCTACGCCTTCTTTTTCTAATCGATCAATAACGGCGTCTTCAATATCTTCAATGGGGTGTTCGTAGGTGATGGTGTATCCCATTATAAGGTTTTTGTCGTAGTTTAAAACAGTTTTAATTTCAGGCTTAGCTTGTGCCATTGCTACGCATGCCATAAAACATGCTGTGCAAAAAATAAGGATTCTTTTCATAATCTTATATACATCTAATGTTACGCAAAGGTATAAAAAGTTTTCTAAAAATCGGTATTCATGTCCCCCTCAAAACCAGCGGATATATTTTGATCTTGTGGTGGACGGTTTTTGTCTCTTTTGGGTTTCATGTTGCCAAAATTATAAGACAAAGAGAGTCTATAGTTTCTGCCAATAGAGGTGGTTGCGCTTTCTTGATAAAAGTTGTCGCTCCATGAGGTTCTTACGCTATGTGAGCGCGAGTTAAGAATATCGTTAACCGTAAAGTTGATGCTCAAAGCCTTGTCAAAGAACGATGCCTTGATGCCTGCGTTTAATCCGTATCGATGATCGGTACTACCTTGTGCAACCAACCGTGGGGCATTGTAGTAGGCGGTTACTTGTGCTGATAAATTACTTAGTATCTTGACATTGGCATTGATGCGAGCATTCCAAGAGAAAGTCTCAGTGCGTGCAATGTTGTATTCTTTGTTCTCGCCCAAGCAGTAGTAATATCCAGTAATGCTGGTGGTTAAGTCAAGGTAATTTTTGAATAACCTATTTTTAGCAATCAATTCAACACCAGCATTATGCGAATAGTTAATATTCTCGTACGTGTTTTCCATTACACCAGTTTTGTTTAACTTGCTAACGCGTTGAATGACATTCTCGGTGTACGAGTAATACAAACCAGCAGATAGGGTGTGCATGTCCCATGTTTTTAGGTAGTTCAGTTCCACGTTGTTACTAAACTCAGGCATCAACCAAGGGTTGCCGTAACTGATGTTGGTGGGGTCTGTTCTATCAATGTAATTGTTAATGGCATGTCCCCTTGGTCGGTTAATGCGACGGGTGTAATTTACTTGTATTTCGTTCGATTGGGGTAATTCGAACGACAGATAGGCAGATGGGAACGCTTGAAAGTACGAGCGGTTAATGCCATTGGCTTGTGTAATGGTTTCCTCGGCTCTTACTCCTACCTGGAATCCAAACCAATCAAATTTATTACCATAACTAGCGTATAGAGCATATATTTGTTCGGTGTACAAGAATGGATTGTATCGATCAGCTATTTCTGTGTGATCTTTATCGAACGATCTGTCTTTGCTGTCTTGATAGTCAAAACTTGCTTTTGCTCCCACCTCTAACTTAGAGTTGGGCGTAAATTTATTGTAGTAATCAACCTGTGCCGATGCACTGTGTCCAAACTCATTCTGTTGTTGGTATTCGGTTGTTTGGCTTATGTTTCCTGTATTGTTTTGCCAATTGTGGTAATCGCTATTGCTGTTTCGTAAAAAACCAAAGTAATTAAGGTTGGCACTAATTTCTTCTTTGTCTGCTACAAATTTGTGTTTAAAGTCGACTGTGGCATTGTAAAAAGCCATGTCGCCTAAGCTATTGGTTGTTCTGTTGCGTACCGCAGTGGTGTCTTTGTCTTGGTTTAAGGTGGTGTAGTGAATCAGGTTATTTCGCTCAAAGTGGTTGTAAGCACCAAACGCACTCATGCCAATTTCGTTCTTTTGGTCGATGCGATAGGTAAAACCTGTACGCAAGAATCCGTTGTAGAACTTATTGATGTTATTGTTGGTTTGGTTTAGGTACGTAGTATCTGCTCCTTCTTCAAACGAAGTTCTGTTGTTATAGCTGGAACGGTTGCGCAAGTTGTGTCTGCCCGATGCATTTAAAAAGAAATCCCACTTTGAGTTGTTGTAGGTAAAGTTTAATCCTAAGTTGGCACCAGGGTAATCGTTGCCCTCTTGGTAATTTGCGCCCGCATTGACGCTGCCAAAATAACCACCTTTGTGCGATTCTTTCAGTACGATATTGATAATACCCACGCTGCCTTCAGGGTTGTATTTGGCCGATGGGTTGGTGATTAATTCTACTTTTTGAATTGATTCGGCAGGAAGCATTTCCAAAATTTGCCCTTTATCGCTGCCCGATAAACCCGATGGTTTGCCGTTAATCCATAACTCTACCGATGAATTGTTGCGTAAAGAAACATTCCCTTCTGTATCTATCTCTACCGATGGTATATTTTCCAATACCTCGCTTGCCGAAGCACCTTCTGCCAGAATATTATCCGAGACATTAAATACTTTTTTGTCTAACTCCAATTGCATGGCAGATTTTTGCCCGGTAATTTCCACTTCTTCCATTACCTTAGTGTCTTCTTCTAAGATAATGTTGCCCAAGCGAATGTGTGGCTTTAGCGCAGAAAGCTTTAGTGCTTTTTTGTAGGTTTTATACCCCACAAAGCTGATGTTGATGGTGTAGTTGCCATCGTCAGCAAATAATTCAAATTTACCTTCTACATCCGATAATGTGCCTGTAATAAGTTGGTTATTAGTGTTGTTGTACAAAGCTACGTTTACGTAGGCAAAGGGCTCGTTATTGGAGCCGTCAATCAGTTTGCCGCTAACTTTTAGGTCGTTTGCCGCCCACAAAGAGGTAATACAAGTGAGCGTAAGTAGTACAAGGAATAGTTTTTTCATGCAGGTTAGACGAGATGAAAAGCTAAAGGTTTAATAAGGGATGTGTTTTTTAGAAAAAACTGCGCAATGCCAGTTCGTAAGATTTTAATCCAAAGCCAGAAATGCTCCCTTTGCAAACAGGAGTCAAAAACGACTCGTGTCTGTAGCTTTCTCTTGCAAAAACATTCGATAAATGCACTTCTATAACGGGGGTGGTGATGGCTTTAATGGCATCGCCTATGGCAATAGAGGTGTGGGTATATGCACCGGCATTCAAAACAATGCCGGTGTATGAAAATCCCACTTCGTGTAGTTTGTTGATAAGTTCCCCCTCAACATTCGATTGATAATAATCAATTTGAACCGATGGAAATTGGTTGCGCAATGTGCTTAGGTATTGCTCAAATCCTTGGTTCCCGTATATTTCGGGTTCACGTGTGCCTAATAGGTTTAGATTAGGCCCGTTGATGATTATAAATTTCATTATTCAACAAAAGTAATCCAACCGTGTGTATCAGGTTCGTCGCCGTATTGAATAGCACGCAATTTGTTGTACAATTTGGTGCTGATAGGGCCTGGCTTGCCGTCTTTCGAGAATACGTACGATTTGTTGTTATCCAAGTCGTCAAGACGTTGAATAGGGCTGATAACAGCAGCGGTACCGCAAGCACCTGCTTCTTCAAAGGTGCTTAATTCTTCTTCGGCAATAGGACGACGTTCTACTTTAAGACCCAAATCTTCTGCCAATACCATCAAGCTCTTGTTGGTAATAGAAGGAAGAATAGAAGACGATTTTGGAGTGATGTAGGTATTATCTTTGATAGCAAAGAAGTTAGCTGCACCGCATTCGTCGATGTATTTCTTTTCTTTGGCATCCAAATAGAATTCAGAAGAGTAACCTTTGTCGTGGGCTTCTTGGTGAGCTGCCAAGCTAGCAGCATAGTTGCCACCTACTTTGTAAATACCGGTGCCAAGAGGAGCCGAGCGGTCGTATTTGCGGGTAATTACGTATGGGTTGGTAGAGAAACCACCTTTAAAGTAAGGACCTACAGGCGATACAAATACAATGAACAAGTAATCTTTAGCAGGGCTTACGCCAATTTGTGGGGTGTATCCGAACAATACAGGACGGATATACAAAGCAGCACCGCTTTCGTAAGGAGGAACAAATTCGATGTTTGCTTTAACAGCCATCAATACCGCTTTTTCAAAAACGCCTTCTGGCAATGGAGGCATGCAGATGCCGTTGCAAGAAGATGCCATACGTTTGGCATTTTCGTCGATGCGGAAGATACGAATTTTGCCATCTTTTCCTTTAAAGGCTTTTAGTCCTTCAAAAGCTTCTTGACCATAGTGCAAGCAAGTTGCAGCCATGTGTAGGTTTACTGTTTCTTCTGTATGAAGTTCTAGTTCGCCCCATTGACCATTGTGGTATTCACAACGAACATTGGCATTTGTTTTCATGTAACCAAATCCAAGTTCTGACCAATTAATGTTTTCCATAATATGTGTTGTTTTATTTTATTATAATCTGCGTGCAAAATTACAAAAAATGTTGGATTCTTGCGGCTCAATTTTACAAATTTACGTTATCGTTTGCATTTATTAGTATGAAATTAGCGTAAAATTTATTACATTTGTAATTGTGTAGTAGCAAATGCTTTCTAAAAGTATTTGCGAAACGAATTAACCTAACAACTATGAAATTTCGCTGGTATTTATGGCCTTTGTCTTGGCTATATGGTTTAATTGTTTACATAAGAAATTGTTTTTTTGATTGGGGGTGGAAAAAATCTCGCCAATTTAAAACAGCCATTATATCTGTAGGGAACATTACTGCAGGGGGTACTGGTAAAACTCCCCATGTAGAGTATATACTTGGCGTGTTGCAACAACAATTTTCGGTTGCGATGGTAAGTCGTGGTTATAAGCGCAAATCGTGTGGAATGCAAGTAGCAACTCCTTCTAGTAACAGTCGCCAAATGGGTGACGAACCTTTCCAAATTTACCAAAAATACCCCAATGCTATGGTAGTGGCTGATGCCAATAGATGCAGAGCCATCGATTATATAGAGAAAAATCATTCCAACATAGATGCTATAGTATTGGACGATGCTTTTCAGCATCGTTACGTTGAACCTGGCACCTCAGTTTTATTGATTGATTATAATCGTCTGATTACCAAAGATAAATTGCTTCCTGTAGGCGAATTGCGCGAATCAGCCTATGCGCGCTATCGTGCATCGATTATTATAATTACCAAATGTCCCACTACGCTTAAACCAATAGATTTGCGTAATTTGTACAATGAGATTTCGCCTCGCCCTTACCAACGCTTGTTTTATACGACTTATCAGTACGGTTCCTTGCAACCGCTTTTTGAAAATAACAATGTTACCTTAACCAAAGATATGCATGTGTTACTGGTAACAGGTATAGCCAATCCACAATCCCTTTCATCTTATCTTGCAGACCAAGTAGCATCGGTACAGGCAATTTCGTTCTCGGACCATCATTCGTATACAAAAGGCAATTGGAAAACGATACAAAAACGGTTCGATGACATTGCTGCCCCTAATAAGTGCATTGTTGTTACCGAAAAAGATGCGGTTAAATTGAAAGAGCAGGGTATTGTGCCCGATTCCCTAAAGAATAGTGTATTTGTAATGCCTATTCAAGTTGTTTTTTTACAAGATTCAGAAAAAGAATTCAATAAACTTTTGATAGAATATGTTAGCAAAAATAAAAGAGACAGCGACTTTTTTGGCCGCTAAAATGCAATATCTTCCAAAGGTAGGCATTATTTTAGGCACGGGTTTGGGCGAATTGGCTACCCAAATAACCGATAGGCAAGAGATTCCTTACGAAAGTATTCCTAATTTCCCTATATCGACAGTAGAAGGGCACTCCGGAAAATTAATAGTAGGTATGTTGGGTTCTACCCAAGTGCTGGCGATGCAAGGTCGTTTCCATTATTACGAGGGTTACAGCATGAAAGAGGTTACCTTTCCCGTGCGTGTAATGAAAGCCTTGGGCGTAGAAACCTTGTTGGTATCCAATGCAGCAGGCGGAATGAATCCTTCGTTCCAGATAGGTGATTTGATGATAATTACCGACCATATCAATACCTTTCCAGAACATCCTTTGCGCGGCAAGAACGAACCATCTTTGGGAACACGTTTCCCCGATATGAGCAAGGCTTATCCCATTGAATTGCGCAATAAGGCTAAACAAATAGCACAAAAAAATGGAATCAAAGTAGTAGAAGGCGTTTATGTGGGCACGTCAGGTCCTACTTTTGAAACTCCTGCAGAGTACCATTATTTTAGAGCCATCGGAGGCGATGCGGTGGGAATGTCAACCGTTCCCGAGGTAATTGTGGCCGTTCATGCGGGAATTCGAGTGTTTGCGATGTCTATTATTACCGATTTGGGAGTGCCAGGGCAAGTTGTAGAAGTCTCGCACGAAGAGGTTCAGCAAATTGCCAATCTAGCACAACCCAAAATGACCCTTATAATGAAAGAATTGATAGCCCAACTATAGGGTGTCACTATCCCGCCCAGTTTTCTCTATCAAGGTTCCGGTAAGTAATAGCTTCCGATAAATGTTTTGGCAGAACTGTTTCCGATTCGTCAAGGTCGGCAATGGTTCTGCTTACTTTTAATATGCGGTCGTAAGCCCGAGCCGAAAGTTTGAGCAGATTTACAGCCTTTTGTAGTAAATTTTTGCAAGTATCGTCCAGTATGACGTATTGATTGAGCAATCGGGTGTTCATTTGCGCATTGCAATAAATACCGGGTTCGTTTTTGTATCTTTCTTGCTGAATTTCTCTGGCACGAATAACACGTTGTCGAATAACGGCACTCTTTTCGCCCTGGTGCTTCATGCTGAGGTCTTCAAACGGAACCGGAATAATTTCAATTTGGATATCGATGCGATCCAATAACGGACCCGATATTTTGTTGAGGTATTTTTGCACTGCTCCGGGGGCGCAAACACAATCTTTTTCGGGGTGATTGTAATAACCACATGGGCAAGGATTCATCGATGCCACCAGCATAAAGCTAGCGGGGTATTCTGTTGTTAAAGAAGAGCGTGCTATGCTTATCTTTCTATCTTCCAGTGGTTGGCGCATTACTTCCAATACGGAACGTTTAAATTCTGGCAATTCGTCCAAAAAGAGCACGCCATTGTGTGCAAGTGACATCTCTCCAGGCTGTGGATAGGATCCGCCACCTACTAAGGCTACATCCGATATGGTATGATGCGGACTCCTAAAAGGTCGTTGATACATCAACGAACACCCTTTGTTTAAGTGTCCTGATACGGAGTGGATTTTGGTGGTTTCTAGCGCTTCCGATAAGGATAATGGGGGTAGTATAGAAGGAATACGTTTGGCAATCATGGATTTGCCAGCTCCTGGAGGCCCTATCATGATGATGTTGTGTCCACCTGCAGCAGCTACTTCCATGGCTCTTTTTACGTTTTCTTGCCCTTTTACCTCTGCAAAATCAAGGTCGGTAAAAAGACTGCGTTCCGAGAACTCTTTTTGGGTATCAATGCGGATAGGAGATAGGTTATTCTTGCCATTTAGAAAGTCAACCACTTCTACCATGTTATTAGCCCCAATAACGTCAAGGTTATCCACCACGGCTGCTTCGTTGGCATTGGTAAGAGGAATAATAATGCCTTTAAATCCATCTTTAAGAGCTCTAATGGCAATAGGTAATACGCCTTTTATGGGCAATAAGGTGCCATCGAGCGACAATTCACCCATAATGATGTATTGACTAAGTTTTTCGCCTTTAATTTGGTTGTTAGCCGCCATTATGGCCATGGCAAGGGGTAAGTCGTATGAGGCCCCTTCCTTTCTAATATCGGCAGGTGCCATGTTAATGATGACTTGTTGTTTAGGGAATTTGTACCCGTTGTAGGTAAAAGCGGATAGCATCCGTTCATGACTCTCTCTAACCGCACTATCGGGTAGTCCAACTAAAAAAAACCGTATCCCAAGTGATACATTTACCTCAATGGTAATGGTGGTAGCATCGATGCCTTGCACCGCTGCTCCGTAAGATTTTACTAGCATAAAAAGAATAAAAATTAAGATGTAAAGAAATCGGAATTGACATCTGGGTTAATTCCGATGTTGTATAGGGTGGCTATTAAGCTTCGTGTTTTAGTTTGGCAATAATGGTTTCGTTGCCAACAGTTTCTTCGCCCATTTCTACCAAAATTTCGGTATCTAATGGGAGATATAAGTCTACGCGCGAACCAAATTTAATGTAACCTAGTTGTTCGTTGATTTTGCAATCTTGTCCCTCTTTAGCGTAGGTTACAATGCGGCGAGCCAATGCGCCGGCAATTTGTCTTACCAAGATGGTTTGCTTGTTAGGAGCCTCAATTAAAATGGTAGAACGTTCGTTTTCTGTACTAGATTTTGGAAGGTACGCTGCCATGTATCTGCCATTTTGGTGCGAAACATGCTTTACTTTACCAGAAATAGGGAACCAGTTGGCATGTACGTCAAACACCGACATAAAGATAGATACTTGAAGTCGTTTTTCTTTTAAGAATTCATTCTCAATGGTAGGTTCTATTACCACAATTTTACCGTCAGCTGGAGCTACGATGTAATTCTCGTCAGCAATTACAATACGGTTGGGGATGCGAAAAAAATAGGTAAAGAAAATAAAGAACCCAAGTGATATGGTACCTACAATAGCAGAAATAATGATCGAATTAGCTAAATAGTACAAAAGACTATTCATGATAATTAGCCCAAATAATAAAATAAGCAGCCATGTGCGACCTTCTTTATGGATTTTAATCATAGCAGATGAAGTATTTTAAGGTAAATATATATAACTGGGATGCAAAATAGTAAACTGTCAAAACGATCTAGTATGCCACCATGTCCAGGTAAAATATTACCGGAATCTTTAATGCCAGCGGCACGTTTTAGGTGCGATTCAGCTAGGTCTCCGTATGTGCCAAACACAATAATAAGGATGGCAAATACCAACCATTGCCACCAGGTTGTATCGGTAGCGATAGGCCATACCGTAGTAAACAAGTGCCATAGCAGCATAGCTCCACCAATGGCAAACGCACAACCACCAAAGAATCCTTCCCACGATTTCTTGGGTGAGATGCGTTCAAATAATCTATGTTTTCCTAGGGTACATCCTACTAAATAAGCACCAGAATCGGATAACCAAATTAAAATAAAAATAGCAAATACCCAATAAATTTGGCCAGGAACTGCAATTAAGTTCATCATTCCGAAGGGCAAAGCAACTATAATTTGCCCTAAAACAGCAAAGGCAAGGTTGTGTATAGGTTGCTCTTTTTTGCGGTATAATTCAAAAATAAACAACCCAGTGATGCATAAGATGTATAGTGCCATGCCAATTACGGTCATGATGGAATCGCTAGTTGCAACGGCGTCCAATAGGCAATACAAAATTAATCCACAAAAAACAAGATAAGGAGCAGGAACTTGTACGTTGAATCCTTTGTTTACCAAACCGTAAAATTCATACAACCCCAAACACATTACAAACGCAAACAAACTTGTTAAGGAATTGTAGTCTGTTTGAAAATAAATAGCTGCAAGCAAAATGCCTACAAAGATGATGCCTGTAATGGTTCGTTGTATAAAATTTTTCATGGGTTACTTAGTTGGTTTCCGTTGTTTCTTGGTTCGTTTCTTCCGACGATGGAACTTCCTCTTTGTTTTCGCTGTTTTTGTTCTCGTTCATCAATTCGTCCATTCTGCTTATCCATGGGCGTTTGCCAAAAATACGTTCTACGTCTTCGGTAAAAATCACCTCGTTTTCAACCAATAAATTGGCCAATTCTTGGTGTTTTTCGCGGTTGCTCGAAATAATGGACTTAGCACGTTCGTATTGTTCCGATACGATGCTTTGCATTTCTTTGTCAATGATTTCGGCTGTTTTGTCGCTATAGGGCTTGGTAAACGAGTAATCAGCTTGTGTTGAGTCGTAGAAACTGATGTTTTTCAATTTGTCGCTCATGCCGTAGTACACAACCATAGCGTATGCCATTTTGGTAGCGCGTTCCAAGTCATTCAGTGCTCCGGTCGACACCTTGCCAAAGCAAATTTCTTCGGCAGCTCTACCACCCAAAAGCGAACACATTTCGTCCAACATTTGTTCTTTGGTGGTAAGTTGTCTTTCTTCTGGCAAGTACCATGCTGCACCCAATGCTTTGCCTCTAGGAACAATGGTTACCTTTACCAATGGGTTGGCAAATTCCAGCAACCAACTCACCGAAGCATGACCCGCCTCATGTGTTGCAATGGATTTTTTTTCCGATAAGGTGGTAATTTTGGTTTTCTTTTCCAAACCGCCTATGATGCGGTCTACTGCATCTAAAAAGTCTTGTTTCTCTACCGATGTTTTATCCTTTCTGGCAGCAATAAGCGCTGCTTCGTTACAAACATTGGCAATGTCTGCACCAGAGAATCCAGGTGTTTGTTTTGCCAAAAAGTCAATATTTAAGTCTTCTGCTGTTTTTAAGGGGCGTAAGTGAACTTTAAAAATTTCGTTACGTTCGTGAACATCAGGTAGATCTACACTAATTTGACGGTCAAAACGGCCAGCACGCAGCAAGGCTTTATCCAAAATGTCGGCTCGGTTAGTTGCAGCCAAAATAATAACCCCACTATTAGAACCAAAGCCGTCCATTTCGGTAAGCAACTGGTTTAGGGTATTTTCACGTTCGTCGTTCGAGTTAAATGATGGGTTTTTCCCTCTAGCACGACCAATGGCATCAATTTCGTCTATAAATATAATGCAAGGCGATTTTTCTTTGGCTTGGCGGAACAAGTCGCGTACGCGCGATGCACCCACGCCTACAAACATTTCTACAAAGTCAGAACCCGACATCGAGAAAAATGGAACATTTGCTTCGCCGGCTACGGCTTTGGCAAGCAAGGTTTTACCCGTTCCAGGAGGGCCTACTAACAAGGCTCCCTTAGGAATTTTACCCCCTAAATCTGTATAGCGTTTGGGATTTTTAAGGAAGGAAACAATTTCTTCTACTTCTTGTTTAGCGCCTTCTAGTCCGGCTACATCTTTAAAGGTAACCTTATGCACCGATGTTTCTTTGTCAAATAACTGTGCTCTTGATTTGCCCACATTAAAGATGCCGCTTTGTGCTCCTCCGCCCATTCTGCGCATCATTAGCATCCAGAACAAAATAATGAACAACAAGGGACCAAACGACCATAAAAGAGAGTCAAGAAAATCCTTGCGTTCTTCGTATTTTACCTCGATGTTGGGTTTTGACGAAATAAATTCGTCAAAACGGTCGCTAGAGGGGATGGTTACTGTTAGTTGGGGAGCCTTGGTGTGGTTAGCAGCTTCTGAAGCTCCAAAAATTTCAATAAGCGCAGTAGTATCGGTACTTTGAACAAACACTTCTGCCGTTTCTTTGTTGATAATGGTAATTTTATCAACATACCCTTTTTCTACGTATTGTTGAAATTGGGTATAGGGAACCTCTTTCATGGGAGTTTCGTCTCCCATAAAGTACATAACAATTATTATGATAACAATTCCACCATAAAGCCAATGCCAATTGAATTTCATTTTGGGCAAATTGGGCTGTTGTTGGGGTTGCTTGTTATTGTTTTTTTTATCGCTCATACTAAATCTTCAATTTCTGTAAGTTGAGCATCTTCCCATAGGTGCTCAAGGTCGTAAAATGCACGGGGTTCGCGTTGCATAATGTGTACCATAACATCGGCATAGTCGGCTACAATCCATTCGCAATTTTCAAATCCTTCCATGGCCATTGGTTTTTCGCCAATGTGCTCACGAACGTACTCTCTTAGATTGGTGGCAATGGCATTTACGTGGGTATTCGAGTTTCCCTCGCAAATAATCATATAGTTGCAAATGGTATTGCCAATTTTGGTTAAATCGGCTACCACTATTTTTAATCCTTTGTTGTCTTGTATACCATCAATGATGGTGTTTACTAATTCTTTTTCAAATTTCATGTTGCTCTACAATTTTTGCAAAGATACTATTTTTTGCTACATTCTCAAAAGCAGTCGCCACAATCTCGTGATTGCTAAGAGCAATGGGTTCTCCCTTGTCGCCCGATTCGCAGATGCCTTGTACAATGGGGATTTGTCCTAGTAGCGTTAACCCTCTTTCTTCTGCCAAACGTTTTACTCCTTCTTTACCAAATATATAGTATTTATTTTCAGGAAGTTCTACTGGAGTAAACCATGCCATGTTTTCAATCAATCCTAAAATAGGGACGTTTACTTTGTCGTTTTGGAACATGTCAATGCCTTTAATAGCATCGGCCAATGCCACGGCTTGTGGCGTACTAACCACCACCGCACCATCCAATTGCAAACTGCCTACAATGGTTAAATGTATATCGCTCGTTCCAGGAGGTAAGTCAATTAAGAAAAAGTCTAGTTCGCCCCAAGCAGCATCGTTAATAAGTTGTTTGATAGCATTGCTTGCCATAGCACCTCGCCATACAATAGCGCTTTCTGGATTTACAAAAAAGCCAATAGATAGAATTTTAACCCCAAACTTTTCGATGGGTACAATCTTACCTTCGTCGTCAGCAACAGGTCTTTCTTCTTCTATGCCAAACATTTTAGGAATAGAGGGCCCGTAAATATCGGCATCCAAAAGGCCTACTTTATAGCCTAATTTAGCCAATGCAACAGCTAGGTTGGCAGATACGGTCGATTTTCCTACACCCCCTTTGCCCGACGAAATGGCAATTTTGCATTTGACATCTTCCAAAGGTTGTTTAGTGACAACGGGTTCTGGTTTTACTTGTATAATGTCTACGTGCCCTTTGATGTCAACATCAGGGCTAATATAGGTTAAGATAGCTTGTTCCGATGCTTTTACCAACGATTTCCCAAAAGGATCGTTGGGACGAAGCAATAATGAGAACCACACACTGTTGCCGTCAATACGTATGTTGTCGGCTACCATGTTTAGGCTTACAATGTTTCCCTCTTTGCCAGGATATTTTACATGCGAGAGGGCTTCTAATATCAGGTTAGGATAAAGTGTCATTCTTCTTCATTTGGGGTAGCAGCACTGCGTTTGCTACGGTTAAAACTTCTGTATGTATCTTCTTCAATGTCTTCGATGGGCTCTATCCACTCTGTTTTAGGCGTCAACTGAAATTGAATGTATTTGATGGTAAGCCCTCTTTCCAACCATTGTTTTTCGTAGTAGGTTTTGATCGATAAAATTTCGTTTACCCAGTTGGAATGGTATAAATCGTCCGTTTGAAAAACTACGGGGTATTGGTTGTCTCTTACCATGTACGATGTGTACGTAAATAGGAAGGGACTATCGGTTTTTAGGTGAATCAGCCCGTTAGGTTTCATGATTTGTTGGTAACGTCTCATAAACCAGGTTGAGGTGAGTCGTTTGGTGGTTTTCTTCATTTGTGGATCGGGGAAAGTAATCCAAATTTCGGCCACTTCGCCAGAGGCAAAGAAATATTCAATGAGTTCAATGTTGGTGCGCAAAAATGCTACATTGTTCAAACCTTCTTCTAGCGACATTTTAGCACCCGTCCACATGCGGGCTCCTTTAATGTCCACCCCAATAAAGTTCTTGTTAGGGAATAAACGAGCTAATTCTACTGTATATTCGCCTTTGCCGCAACCCAATTCTAATACAATGGGGTTGTCGTTCTTAAAAAACTCGCTCCATTTTCCTTTTTGCGGAAAACTACCTTCTTCTTTTAATTTGCCAAATGGATACTGGAAAACATGGTTGTAGGTTTCCATATCGGCAAACTTAGCTAATTTATTCTTCGACATTTGTGTTAACTTTAGTAGGTTCTATGGTAATTCCAATGCGACTAATGCCTTGTAAAAGGCTGTCGCGCATGCCGTGAGCTATATCAAATGTATAGGTCCCAATTTTAGGGAATCGAATGTTACTCATATACAGCAATGACATATTGTGTTCGCTCAAGAATGATTTGTTAATCCATCTTCCGTGGTTGTCTGCCAGATAACACGATAGGGTATCAATTGCAATGGTACTATCTGGTGCTGTTGAATGGGTAAATACCCAGATGTTTTGGTAGGGATATGAGTCGGTGTTCCTAATGTGCAGTATGACATTATACCTACCAACTGTATCGCTCATATTTACTTCAAAATGAGCGGGTTGATTCATATCCCATGCAGTTGGTGAAGTAGGTTGGTACTGCTCAAATGCGCTATTATTGTGGCAAGCGCACATGCAAAACAGAAGCACTACCCAACTCCATAATTTAGCTTGGGTTATGGTCGTTTTGATTTTTATCATGTTTTCTGTATCTATTTTTTCTTTTCTTTTTTTTCTTATTCTGCTTGTTTTGAGCATCAAATCGGGTAAGGCTTCCTTCTCCTACGGATGTGGCAAAATCAATAACAGGTGTTTGTTGTTTAGATTGCTCGTCTAGTAAGCTATCTGGTTTTTTGCCTTCTTTGTTTAGCGCAATCACCTCTTTGGCCCTATCTAACGATATTTCCACTAAATTTTGGGGCACATGAGGTGCCGTAGAGTAGGTCATTTTTTTAGCAAATGCATCCAATTTAAAGAAATAGTATGTTTCGTTGGTTGTTTCTAAATGAATGGATTTGTCGGGGAATTCTTTAATGGCCTCAATGTAATTATCCAACTCAAAATTTAGACAACATTTTAATTTAGCACATTGCCCAGCTAGCTTTTGTGGATTCATAGAAAGATCTTGAATACGAGCCGCATTGGTGCCCACCGACGAAAATTTACTTAAAAAAGTAGAACAGCACAATTCACGACCACATGGTCCCGTACCACCAATGCGACCTGCCTCTTGGCGAGCTCCAATTTGCTTCATTTCAATGCGTACTTGGAAAACTTCTGCCAAAACTTTAATAAGCTGCCTAAAGTCAACACGTTCGTCGGCAATGTAGTAGAAAATAGCCTTATTGCCGTCACCTTGGTATTCTACATCGCCAATTTTCATATCTAGGTTAAGGTCTTTGGCAATTTTACGGGTGCGTAGCATGGCATCGTGTTCTTTGGCCTTAGATTCTTCCCATTTCTCAATATCGGCCGGACGAGCTTTGCGATAGACGCGGCGAACTTCATTTTTTTGTGGGTCGTATCCGTTTTTGCGCATTTGTAAGGCCACTAAATAGCCTTGCATGGTTACGGTACCAATGTCATGACCTGGGTTCGATTCAACAGCAACAATGTCGCCTTTTTCTAGGTCAATGTTGTTGGAGTTAAGGTAGTAACCTTTACGTGTGTTTTTAAATTGAACTTCGACGTATTGGCAACTTTCATTGTTGATTTCAATATCTGCCAACCAATCGTGTATGCTTAGCATCTGGCCAGAGCTTTTTTTGCAACCGGCAGCCGTTAGTCTTCTATTTCCTGTATCTAATGTGTAATCCATTGGTTATTTTATTTTTGTCATTAGCAAGAGACCAGTGTCAAATAACACAATCTTTCCATTGCCGTTCTGTTCAATGTCAGTTACAGCTTTGGCAAAGGTCTCCATGATAAATTCAATATTGTCAGTGCTCAAGAAACGAGCAAATTTAGGGGCAAAGTCTTGTTCGTGTACTTCTAAATAGTTGAGTTCTTTTTTGCCAAAATGCATAATAAAACACTCGCGTGTAATGTGTTGTGCATACCCAAGAAAATTTTTCATTTCTTCTCGGCCTCTCTCGTGCAATTGCTCTGCCCATTGTTTTACGCCTAGTACATCGTGTCTTACCACCATGAGCATTAAGTTGCGGTACAAATCAAAGTAAGTTTTGCTTTCGCCAGCTTGTTGTTGCATCAACAATGCTTTGATGTAGTTTCCACCTGCAACACGCGCAATTTCTTCCCCAAAAATGGGTTGTAAGTATTCTGTGGCAATGCCAGGGACATGAATCATTTGCGTACGCGACGATATGGTTGTCAACAATTGTTCGGGTTGTTCGCTAACCAATATAAAGTACGTTTTTTCGGGTGGTTCCTCTAACAATTTGAGCAGTTTGTTGGCACAGATGGCATTCATTTTTTCGGGTAGCCATATAATCATCACCTTAAACTCGCCCTGAAAACTTTTGTAACTTAGTTTGCGTACTATCTCTTCGCTTTCGCGGCTGTAGATCTGTCCTTGTTTTCCGTCGCCAATTTTATCCATCCATTGTTGGTAAGAAAAATAGGGCGATTGTGTAATCATTTCCCGCCAATCTTCCAAAAAATCGTCGCAGATGGGTTCGGTTGTTTTCTTAACAATGGGAAATACAAAATGTAAATCCGGATGTATAAGCTTTTTTATCTGCTTGCACGATAAGCATTCGTCGCAAGCGTCGATATCTTGCCTGTTTTCACAAAGCAAGTATTGTGCCAAGGCAATGGCCAATGCCAATTTGCCAATGCCTTCATTTCCCCATAAAAGCAAGGCGTGAGGCAAACGGTTCTCTTTGATTAACCCCATTAGCCTGTCTTTGATTGCTTGTTGACCGATGATATTCTTGAACTGCATGCTACTAAACCTTCCTACAAAGGTACTATAAATTTGCAAATTATTATTATTTTGGGGTGTCATTCTATCGAAT
>JAZRBL010000091.1:0-2555 GCA_045635045.1 Candidatus Enterocola sp.
TTGGTCAGGACGAAGCCAAGAAGTTTCTTTCCGTTTCGGTGTACAACCATTACAAGCGTCTGTTGCAGGAAAAAAGCGACGATGGCATCGAAATCGAAAAATCGAACATTATCATGGTGGGTTCTACCGGTACGGGTAAAACCTTGCTGGCACGCACCATTGCTAAAAAATTACACGTTCCCTTTACCATTGTCGATGCCACCGTACTAACCGAGGCCGGTTACGTGGGCGAAGACATCGAAAGCATCCTAACCCGTTTATTGCAAGTGGCCGACTACAACGTAGAGGCGGCCGAAAGAGGCATTGTATTTATCGACGAAATTGATAAAATTGCCCGCAAAGGCGATAACCCCTCTATTACGCGCGATGTTAGTGGCGAAGGCGTACAACAAGGCCTTCTAAAATTGTTAGAAGGTTCTGTAGTAAACGTACCCCCTCAAGGTGGTCGCAAACACCCCGAACAAAAACTCATTGCCGTAAATACCCAAAATATTTTGTTTATTTGCGGTGGTGCCTTTGACGGCATCGAGAAAAAAATTGCTGGACGCTTAAACACCAAAACGGTGGGTTACTCGGCATCGAAAGAGGTACAAAAAATAGACCGCGACAACTTGCTACAATACATTGCACCGCAAGACCTTAAATCGTTTGGCCTTATTCCAGAGATTATTGGTCGATTGCCTATTTTAACCTATCTAGATCCACTAGACAGAGCCGCCTTGCGCCGCATTTTGGTAGAGCCTAAAAACTCTATTATTAAACAATACAGCAAGTTATTTGCCATGGACGGGGTTACCCTTACCTTTACCGAAGAGGCCCTAGATTACATTGTAGACAAAGCCGTTGAGTACAAATTAGGTGCCCGCGGATTGCGCTCTTTAACCGAGAGTGTGGTAATGGATTACATGTACTCTATTCCGTCCGAGCAAGTTGACCAACTAGAAATTACACGCGATATTGTAGCTAGCAAATTGGATAAAAATAGAATGTTATAGCAATTTTTAGGCAAAAATGCTTGCATTCGCATTTCTATTTACTATATTTGCTAAACTATGGCAAAAAACAAGGAACTCATTAGCGCCTTAAAAGAACACTTTGGTTTTGATTCTTTTAAAGGTAACCAAGAAGCAATCATCGAAAACTTGCTTGCAGGCAACGATACGTTTGTATTGATGCCTACAGGTGGTGGAAAATCGTTGTGCTATCAACTTCCCTCTTTGTTAATGGAAGGTGTAGCCATTGTTATTTCTCCCTTAATTGCGCTGATGAAGAACCAAGTGGATGCCATGCGATCGTTTAGTCAAGAAACAGGCGTTGCCCACTTTATCAATTCGTCGCTTACCAAAGCTGCCATAGAAGAGGTAAAGACAGACGTAATGAGTGGCAAAACGAAATTGCTCTACGTAGCACCCGAATCGCTTACCAAAGAAGAAAACATTCAGTTTTTGCAAAGCGTTAAAATTTCGTTTTACGCCGTAGACGAAGCACACTGTATATCGGAATGGGGTCACGATTTCCGTCCCGAATACCGTAAAATTAGGCCCATTATTAGCCAAATTGGCAATGCTCCTGTTATTGCACTAACCGCTACCGCTACCCCAAAAGTTCAGCACGACATCCAAAAGAACCTAGGGATGGTAGATGCTCAGGTGTTTAAATCGTCTTTTAACCGAGCAAACCTGTATTACGAAGTACGTAAAAAAACGCAAAATATAGACAAAGACATCATTAAATTTATCCGACAACAAGAAGGAAAATCGGGTATTATTTATTGTCTGAGCAGAAAAAAAGTAGAAGACTTGGCCGAAACTTTGCGCGTTAATGGTATCAATGCCTTGGCATACCACGCCGGCATGGACTCTAGCGTAAGAAGCGAAAACCAAGATAACTTCTTAATGGAAAAAGTAGAAGTTATTGTAGCTACCATTGCGTTTGGCATGGGTATTGATAAACCCGATGTACGTTACGTTATTCACTACGATATTCCCAAAAGTTTGGAAGGTTACTACCAAGAAACCGGTAGAGCGGGTAGAGACGGAGGCGAAGGTCAATGTATAGCATTTTATACCAATAAAGACATTCAGAAACTAGAAAAATTTATGCAAGGCAAGCCCATTGCCGAGCAGGAAATTGGGAAACAACTACTGAACGAAACGGCCGCATACGCCGAATCGTCGGTATGCAGACGCAAACTCTTATTGCACTACTTTGGCGAAGAGTATACCCCCGATAGCTGCGGCAATTGCGACAACTGCCTACATCCTAAAAAACAAATGGAAGCACAAGAAATGTTGTGTACCGTCATAGAAACCATTTTGGCGGTAAAAGAAAAGTTCAAAGCAGAACACATTGTTGATATTATAGTAGGGAAAGAAACTTCCGAAATTTTAGACTATAAACACGACGAACTAGAGGAGTTTGGAACCGGCAAGAGCGACGAGGCAACCCTTTGGCATACCGTTATAAGACAAGCCATGATTGGTGGCTATATTGACAAAGAAATTGAAAACTACGGTGTACTAAAGGTTACCAAACAAGGCAAAGCTTTCTTAAAG
>JAZRBL010000092.1:0-1686 GCA_045635045.1 Candidatus Enterocola sp.
ACCAAGTAAAAGACGTACACGTAATTGGTTACATTACCGAAGAAGGAGCTGGAAAATACCTTACCACGCGTGACGGTGCTGCCATTGAGCTAAAAGCCCAAGGATGGGTGCATTTGTAGTCGTTTCGCTAGCGAAACGACGGTGAATCGGTGAATTTTGCGAGTAAGCGAGAGCAGAAGCAATGTTACATTGATTATGCCGAGCGCGAGCAAAATCATGAGGGCAAAGCCCGAATAATCGGTGAATCGTAATAAAAATACCGATTAGTCGATTAGTCGATTAACCGATTAGTCAACAAAAAAACACTTGCATATATCAAAATAAATCACTAACTTTGCACCGCTTTTTAAATCAGTGTGATGGGAATCGGGTCGCCAACACCAAAAGCAGAACGACAGACCCTGAATTTTAGTAACACAATTTTATTTATGAAAACTTTTGAATTGAGCGGTACTATCAGAACCGACTTGGGCAAAAAAGCCAGCAAAGCTATCCGTGCTAACGAATCTATTCCTTGCGTACTTTACGGAGGTAAAGAAAATGTAAACTTCACTGTAACTCAAGCTGCTGTTCGCAAATTGATCTACACTCCTAACATTTACGCTATCAAATTGACCATCGACGGCAAAACTTACAACGCTGTATTGAAAGATGCTCAATACCACCCAGTTTCTGACAACATTCTTCACTTGGACTTCTTGGAAGTATTTGAAGACAAACCAATCATCTTCAGTGTTCCTGTTAAAACCGAAGGGTTGGCTGCAGGTGTACGTGCCGGTGGTAAATTGTCATTGGTACTTCGCAAATTGAAAGTGAAAGCTGTTTACACCAACATCCCAGAAGTATTGGTAGTAAACGTTGAAAGCCTAGAACTAGGTAAAACCATCAAAGCTGGCGAATTGTCGTACGAAGGTTTGCAAATTGTTAACAACAAAGACAACGTAGTAGTAGCCGTTCAATTGACTCGTGCTGCTCGTGGTGCTCAAGCAAAGGGATAATCCCACCGACCTAGCATTTATGAAATACTTAATTGTTGGTTTGGGCAACATTGGTAGCGAATACCATGAAACCCGCCACAACATAGGATTTATGATATTGGATGCCTTTGCCAAGGCATCCAATGTTTTTTTTACCGACAAACGTTACGGAGCGGTAGCAGAGTGCAAAATAAAAAACAAACAACTTATTTTGCTCAAACCCTCTACGTACATGAATTTGAGCGGTAATGCCGTTCGCTATTGGATGAAAGAAGAAAAAATTCCTTTAGAGAACGTACTCATCTTGGTAGACGACCTTGCTCTACCCTTTGGCAGCCTACGACTAAAAGGTCGTGGTAGCGCAGCCGGACACAATGGGCTTAAAAACATCCAAGAGCTACTAGGAACGGACGCTTACGCCCGCCTTCGCTTTGGTATTGGCAACCAATTTGCCAAAGGAGCCCAAATTGACTTTGTATTGGGCAAATTTACCCCAGAAGAACAAACTACCTTGCCCGCCCGCATCGATTTAGCCATTGACATGCTAAAAAGTTTTTGTTTGGCAGGCATTGCTATCACCATGAATCAATTTAACAACAAATAAAATGGCAGCCACAGAGGTACGCATAGACAAATGGCTTTGGGCCATGCGCTTGTTTAAAACGCGCAGCATAGCCGCAGATGCCTGCAAAAAGGGCCGCATTAGCAT
>JAZRBL010000093.1:0-4113 GCA_045635045.1 Candidatus Enterocola sp.
CACGTGCCAATTGAGCAATACGAGCAATGGGCATTTCTACTTCTTTGCCTGCTGTCATAATAAGGTCGGCAAACTCGTCAATAATCACTACTATATAAGGTAAGTAGCGGTGACCTTTTTCGGGGTTGAGTTTGCGGTTAACAAATTTTTCGTTGTATTCTTTGATGTTACGAACGCAAGCCTTTTTAAATAGGTCGTTACGGTCGTCCATTTCTTTACATACCGAGTTAAGGGTTTGTACTACCTTATTAACATCGGTAATAATGGCATCTTCGTTTTCAGGCAGTTTTGCCAAGAAGTGTTTTTCTAGCCCGCCATAAATGCTAAACTCAACTTTTTTAGGGTCGACCAAGATAAGTTTTAACTGCGAAGGATGCTTTTTGTAAAGTAAAGATGTGATAATCGCATTGAGCCCAACGGACTTCCCTTGACCTGTAGCACCCGCTACCAATAGGTGAGGAAGCTTAGCCAAGTCTACCATAAACACCTCGTCGGTAATGGTTTTACCAATGGCAATAGGAAGGTCGAAGGTGGTTTCTTGGAATTTTTTAGAGGCAAGCAAGGCTTGCATGGGCACTATTTGTGCGTTTTTGTTGGGCACTTCTATACCAATGGTACCTTTGCCTGGAATAGGAGCAATGATACGGATACCAATGGCCGACAAGCTAAGGGCAATATCGTCTCCCAAGTTACGGATGCGCGAAATACGAATACCATCGGCAGGTACAATTTCGTACAAGGTAATGGTAGGACCAACGGTTGCTTTGATTTCTTTTATGCCAATGCCGTAGTTTTGAAGCGTACGAATAATACGCTCTTTGTTGGCTTGTTGCTCTTCGGCATCAATTTTGGCGGTAGTATCAAATTTCTTAAGCAAGTCGAAGGTAGGGAATTTGTAATGGGGTAGGTCTAACGTAGGGTCGTACTGACCGTATTGTTCTACCAATTCAGAACCTGTATCTTCGCCTTTGGTTACTTCAAATACAATATCGTTTTCTGCCGATGCAGCTAGTTCGGGTGCATTGGTTACCTGGAATGGAATGTCTTGGCTGGCCGTATTGTCAGCTACTATATTGGTGGGTTCTTCTTCTGTTTCTTCTTCTACAACGTCCTCTTGGGTGGTTTTGTCTACTTCTTCGGTATCGGTTGTAGGTTCGGTAACAACGGGAACCTCTGGGGTTTGCAATTCGGTAGGGTCTACCAATACGATATCGTCGTTATCGTCGTTTTCTTTTTCTGTGGTTGCTGTAGTAGCATCGTCTGTAGAATCGGTAGTGGTATCTTCTGCATCGGACGTTTGGTCTTTTTCTTTGCGTTTAAATAAACCAGCAAAGAAATCGATAATACGGTGATAGAATTGAATAAATCCAATAACACAGAACAACACCAAGGTAGAAATAAGAATCAGCACAATGCCCATGGTGCCGATGGTTTTATTGCCCAATGCTACCAATTGAATGCCATGATCGCCGCCCAATTGCAAATAATCAAGGCTATCGATAACAGGAATGGTTAAGGCAAAAAATACCGAAAACCAAATGGTAAAGAAAAGGGTTGAGATAAGTCCTTTGGTTAACGAATATTGCAAGGAGGAATGCAAAAGACGAATGGCTACGGCTGCCATAAAGATGGGCCACAATAGGGTAGACAACCCAAACCATCGATTAATGAATAGGTTGGCAATTTTTGCTCCCAACGAACTTCCGGCATTGGTAAAGGTGGCTTGTTCTGTTGTTAAATCGGATAAGCTATGGTGCAATAAGTTGTAATCGTTATCGCCCGAAATAACAAAAGAAAGCAACGAGATGAAGATATAAAAACTAACCACCAACAACAAGATACCTGTTACAATACAGGTTTTCTCATTCTGAAAAAAATCTTTGACTTGCGACCAGTCAATTTTAGTAGAATTTTTTGATGTTTTTTTCATGGGCTGATTTTATATGGTGCAAAGGTAACAAATATCTTTGAGTTATACCTAATAAAATGAAGATAGATTTTCAACAAATTAGTTCTTCAAAAAAAAGGTAGTTTTAACGTATCAAAAGCGGTATTTTATTGATTTTTTGTTTTTTTAATGTATTAAAAGCGGTCTTTTTTAAATTTTAGTTTAATTTTGGGCAATTTTGACTTTCCAAAATTATTCAAACATTACCTAAATTATTTACTTATGAAAAAATTGCAAAATTACTTGTTGCTGGCTATCATGCTGTTTGGCAATGCCATAGCAGCTCTAGCAAGTAACTACGGCGATGTTTTTAAAAACACTCGCTCGGATTTCCGCGATGAGTCCATTTACTTCGTAATGACGACTCGTTTCTTTGACGGAGATGAATCCAACAACACACAGTGTTGGGACAACCAGTCTGCCAACCAAAACGATCCTCCTTGGCGTGGCGACTTTAAAGGTCTAATTGAAAGATTGGACTACATCAAAGCTTTGGGCTTTACTGCAGTGTGGATTACTCCTATTGTAGAAAATGCTTCGGGTTACGACTATCATGGATACCACGCCCACGATTTTAGCAAAGTAGACCACCGTTATGAATCAAACGGTGTTGGTTTCCAAGAACTTATCAATGCGGCTCACGCAAAAGGTATGAAAATTATCTTGGACATTGTATTGAACCACACGGGTAACTTTGGTGAAACTAATTTGTGCAAATTGTTTACCCGCGATACTACCATTACCAAACAAGCCGACATTAACGCTTGTATGATTCCTTACACCAAAAAGGATGGCGGAAAATTACCTGATAATTATTTGTCTATTAAACCAGGTGCACAATATGATTCTCGTCTAACACAGATGAAGAATACACTAGGTCAAAACAATGATGTAAACAATTATTGGCACCACTACGCTCACTTTAACTGGGATAATCATACGCGTTGGCATGGTCAAATTGCAGGTGACTGCGTGGACTTAAATACAGAAAACCCAGCTGTGACTAATTATTTAGTAGAATGCTATGGTAAATTCATTGCAATGGGTGTGGATGGCTTCCGTATTGATACATCTGGTCACATCTCACGTTTGACCTTTAACAAAGCATTCTTGCCTCAATTTACTGCGTTAGCAGAACAATACAAGGCTAAACGCAACGGTGGACCATTCTTTATGTATGGTGAGGTTTGTGCTCGTGAACGTAACGTAACGTATCGTAATACCCAATATGCTTCTCCTTATTTCTATACTTGGAAAGAAACTAAGGATTATGCTTGGGATACCAGCGAAACATCTTGGAACAACATTGTAGTAAAAGAAGGTGAATTGGGCAACCACACCAACATGAGCTCGGTAGAAAAATCCGCTACCGATTATGCAGGCGAAAGCAATCTGCCTAATTCTAACAATGCTTTCTTAAAAGGTAATGAATACCACACTCCCGATTATTCTAAATGGAATAACTTTAGTGTAATTGACTTCCCCATGCACTGGAACTTCCGTACTGCTCAAGAAGCATTCGGCGTTAAATACGGTGACAAATACTACAACGACGCTACCTATAACGTTGTTTACGTAGACTCTCACGACTATGCTCCCGACGGTGCGCCAGAAAGCGTACGTTTCAACCAAGATGAAGATGTTTGGGCAGAAAATGCATCGTTGATGTTTACCTTCCGTGGTATTCCTTGTATTTACTACGGTTCCGAAATCCAATTTAAAAAAGGTGCGCCTATTGATAAAGGTCCTGATGGTCCTCTATCTGCTACAGGTCGTGCTTATTATGGTGGTTATATTACAGGCGATATCAATGTTACCGACTTTGCCGATTACAGCGCAAGTGGTAATGCCAATGCTACCTTGAACCATCCTTTGGCCCTTCACTTCCAACGCCTAAACCAAATTCGTATGGCGGTTCCAGCATTGCGTAAAGGTCAATATAGCACCGACGGTTGTAATGGTACATTTGCCTTTAAACGTCGTTATAAAGATGCTACTACCGATTCTTACTGTTTAGTAACCATTAGCGGTGGTGCTACCTTTAGCAACATCTTAAATGGTACCTATATTGATGTAGTTACTGGCGATGTAAAAACCGTTAGCGATGGTAAATTAACGGCTACTTGCTCGGGTAAAGGTAACTTACGTGTTTACGTATTACAAAC
>JAZRBL010000094.1:0-6323 GCA_045635045.1 Candidatus Enterocola sp.
TGGAATCTACCCGTGCTAGATGGAACAAAATATGTAGGATATGTTTCAAAATCGAAGATATTTAGTGCCTATCGTAGCGTTTTGGTAGAATTTTCGGACGAATAATGTCATTTTTTTATTTTTTTTAATACCTTTGCCACTGCAAAAAGAAGAAAAAAGGCCTTTCTATTATTTTTTTGCTTCTAATTTGATCATAAGGGGTGCCTTACTTTCAGGCTGAGATTATACCCATTGAACCGGATACGGGTAATGCCGAGACCGGGAAGAATGTGTCTCCTTTGTGTATCATTTATTGTTTAACTTCAAAAAGAAAAAGGAGATGTATAGCATGAAAAAAATCTATTGCTTTGCTGCTTCTTGTGGATTCTGTTTGGTGAGTTGGGCAACAAATGTTGATTCACTACGACAGTACGATCTAGAAGAAATTAGCGTGAGTGCCACGCGTGTAAACTTAGAAACACCGGTAGCCTTTACCGATGTTTCTGGCGAGGAAATTGCCGAAAAAAATTATGGGCAAGATGTGCCCTATTTACTGCAACAAACCCCCTCTATGGTAGCAACTTCGGATGCTGGTGGGGGAGTGGGCTATACCGATATTAGGATGCGTGGTTACGATGGTACCCGTATCAATGTAACTACCAATGGTGTGCCCATGAACGATGCCGAAAGCCATAAAATGTATTGGGTAGATACCCCCGACTTATTGTCGTCTGTAGGTTCTATGCAAGTACAACGCGGTGCGGGTACTTCTACCAATGGTTCGGGAGCATTTGGCGGTTCCATTAGCATGACAACCGATAACTTGCCCATGGACTTTGGCGGTTCCGCCGAAATGTCGTATGGTTCATTTAATACCAATAAGCAAGCCATTCGCATCTCGTCGGGCTTGTTGGGGGGCAAGTGGGCCCTTGATGGTAGGTTGTCGCACGTGTATTCAGATGGCTATATGGAAAGAGCTTTTGCCAACATGGGATCTTATCTGTTCCAAGCGGCTTATCTGTCCGACAATACCTTAATAAAATTGCTTTCGTTTGGTGGTTTAGAAAGAACTTACAATGCTTGGGATGGTATAACCAAGGCTCAAATGGAGCAAAATCGTCGTTACAATCCCTGTGGTGAAATAACCGATAAAGAAGGCAATGTGGTGGGTTTTTACAAAGATCAAGTAGATAATTACCTGCAAATTAACAACCAACTGGTTATTAATCATCGCATTAACTCGCTATGGAAACTCAATGCTACTTTGCATTATACTTACGGCGATGGTTATTATCAACAATACAAAAACAACCGCGATTTGTATACCTACCAACTTGCAGGCTTAACCGATAAGGATGGAGCCGTGTTGGAAGAAAGCAATTTGGTGCGTAAAAAAGCCATGTTTAACCACTTTGGAGGGTTGGTAAGTTCTGCCCATTATAACAACCAAACCGTCAATTTAACCATGGGATTGGCTTGGCATACCTATGGTGGCGACCATTACGGCGAGGTGTTGGAAGTGGCCGATGCAGCCAATTTTACGGCTCCCTTTGAGTATTACCGCAACACCTCTTATAAGCACGATGGCAATGTTTTTGCCAAGCTAAATTGGCAAGCCTTTAAGGGTTTTTACGTGTATGCCGATATGCAGTATCGTTTTGTGAATCAAAAGATTACTGGGTACGACGATGTGTACGATTATGCTACCGGCAATATGTTGCAAATGAATTTGGATAAATATTTCCATTTCTTTAATCCCAAAGTGGGCTTAACGTATCAGTTCAAAAAATACCACAGCGCCTATGCTTCGGTGGCGTTGGCAGGTAGAGAACCCACCCGCAAGGATTTTACCAATGCGCCCGCCGATAACCAACCCAAAGCAGAACACCTGTTGGATTTAGAGTTTGGCTATCAGTTTAGGCATCGTTACGTAACGGCAGGTGTTAATTTCTACTACATGTGGTACAAAGACCAGCTGGTATTAACGGGTGCGCAAAATCCTGATACATACGAAGCCTTGTACACCAATGTAGACGATAGTTATCGTAGGGGTATCGAGTTGACAGTCGATGCACATCCTTTAAAATGGTTGAGTTTGGGAGGTAATGTAACGTTGAGCCAAAATATCATCAACAATTATACCGAGTATGTATACAACGACGATACTTGGCAAACCGAGGCCAACTACATTGGAAATTCTACCATTGCCTATTCGCCATCGGTAATAGCAGGGGTATATGCCGATTTTCATACCCACGGGTTTAAAGGTGTTTGGCGTACACAGTACGTTGGTAAACAGTATATTACCAATGGTATGAACGAAAATCTTGCCCTCGATCCTTATTGTGTATCGTCTGTCGATTTATCGTACACCCTTAAATTGGACGATAAAAAGAACATTCGTTTTGGGGTATTACTGAACAATATTTTTAATAGCATGTATTGTAGCAATGCGTTTGCGTATTCGGCCATTTATGGCGGCGAGAGATACGACGAGGCCTACTATTTTCCACAAGCAGGCTTTAATGCATTGGCCAACGTACGCTTTAATTTTTAATAACAGAATAAAAAAGATGGTCCTTTGACAAGTTCGGGGGCCGGTGTAGAAAAAAATGGATTGGGCACTTGTACTGCAGGTAATAGGAACAACACTGGGTTTGTTGTATCTGTATTTAGAATACAAAGCCAGTATCTGGTTGTGGTTAATAGGATTAATTATGCCATTGGTGCATGGTATGCTTTACTTTTCTAAAGGATTGTATGCCGATGCCATGATGAATGCATATTATGTATTGGCAGGATTATACGGATGGATTGTTTGGAAAAACAAACGTCCTTCTGGCAATCCGCTTCCCATTTCGCAAACCCCTTTAAAGGTAGCGATCCGGTTGATGGGAGTGTATGCCTTGCTGCATGTTTCCTTGTTTTGCTTCTTGTACTATTGTACCGACAGTACAGTGCCCTTTTTAGATGCCTTTACTACAGCACTTAGCATGGTTGCTATGTGGATGTTATCGCGCAAGTACGTAGAGCAATGGCTGGTTTGGTTGGTGGTAGATATGGTAACCGTAGGGCTGTATTGGTACAAAGGGATCCCTATTACTGCAGGTCTTTATACGGTATACAGTGCACTAGCCATAGTAGGCTATTGGCGTTGGCGTCGCATAATGCTTACTCCTGTAAACGAATAGGGAGGCGTCCCCCACTTGCAGCGTTAGGCGCACTGGTGCGAAGAAAACGTGCCAAGGTAGGAGCAAACCATGTAGCGGGAATGTGTTGCTCAATGTGCTCGTTGGGCATTTTCCAACCCCATAAGTAAATAGGAGTTGTGGTATTGTATTGGCTATAAAAGCCAGTGGTTTTTTCGTTTTTATCAACTTCGTACCATCCGGGTAATAGGCTAAATAGCAAATCGCCCGACGAGTTAGCATGAAAGGCATAACGCAGTTGCTGTGCCCCAATAAAGGCCTCGTTTAGCTGAAAGGAACTGCTTACGTTCATAACACCAGGAATGGTAGAAAAGAAATTGATGGCCGTTTGTTGTACTTGTCGCAAATCTTTGTTTTGCTCTTCAATGAGTTTTCGGTTAAGGTAAATATGTCCTTCTTCTGCTCCTAATACCCAATTGTAACTTCCGTAATGCGCCATTAAGTAGGCATTGAGTAAGGCGATGTATCGATATGTGCAGAACGATTTAGAGGGAATGCGAGGGTTGATGGGTTTTTGATAGGAAAGGTTGCGGTTGTTGGTAAGATATACCAATACCTCTGCTTTGCCAAAGTATTTATCGATAAAATCCAAAAA
Source organism: Candidatus Enterocola sp. (assembly GCA_045635045.1). Lineage (GTDB taxonomy): Bacteria > Bacteroidota > Bacteroidia > Bacteroidales > Paludibacteraceae > Enterocola. The sequence goes on from JAZRBL010000094.1 coordinate 3,784, forward strand.
CGAAGCTAATTCCTTGTCTAAACGTAAATAAGCATCTTCTAGCTCTATAGAGAGTGTAGACGATGTTTGTGTGTAGAGTGGTTGTAACGAAAACTGAAGTAGCAACATATCTGGCCAAATGTCTTTGCCGATGGCGTAATTTTGAATGGCCTGCATGGCCAAATCGGCTACCATATTATTGGCGTATGGGGTAGTGGCAAACTGCCTGTATTTGTTCTTTCCGCTACATAGTTGATTTAAATTGTACAAAAAGGTTTTGGTTTTGCTGGTACTGATGGAATGGTATAAACTGGCCAAACCCAGGGGCTCCCATTCTTTGTCAAAGTAGTCGTCGGCCGATTTTCCTGCCCACGATGGCAAAGCCGTTTCATAATACGATGAGGTGTTCCATCTGCCAGTTTCTGCGTCCATCCATAATGCCAATCCCGTGTGCCCTGCTTGCAATACGGCAGCTGTTGGGTCAATGGCAATCGATACAATGTTCGATTTTCCCATGCTCGATTCGTACAATTGGTCGGTAAGGCTAGACGCTTGCATTCGGTGAGCAGAATAGGCGGCACCTAGTCCAAAGGAGTGGGCGTTAGCATCCAAACAGAGTGGAGAAGCTTTAGAAACGTTGCGATTGTACCAATTGTTGGACGCAATGCCATGCAGATAAGGCAAAGCACCTGTGTAAAGGGTGGCTAAATCGGCTCCTTTGCCTGCAAACTGGTACCCATAATCTACATTTTCTAGGCAGGTTCCTTCTTGCATAATGCGCTTAAATCCGCCCGATGAGAGTTGGTTGTAAAACAAGGTGAGGTAGTCGCGGTTTAGTCCATCAATATGAATACCAATAACCACTTTTGGGGGTATGGGATGGTTCTTTGCTCCTACTAATGGGCAAAGATTGATAAGCAAAGCAAAAAGTAAGCAGATTTTTTTCATGATTCACAGCGATTAAGGAATCCAGGTTCCTTTCCCTTTTCGTCTTACGATGGGTTCGTCTTCTGTACAATCAATAATGGTAGAAGGTTCCAATTGTCCTTCCCCGCCGTCAACAATACAATCTACGCGATTGGCGTATAATTCTTCCATTAATTCGGGGTTGGTGCTGTATTCGGGCTCGTCTTCGTTAATTAAAATAGACGAAGATAAGATAGGGTTGCCTAAGGCTTCTACTAAAGCAAGAGCAATGTTGTTGTCGGGAATACGAATGCCTACCACATTTTTTTTCTTAAAGAGTTTAGGTAGGTTGCTATTGCCTTTTAAAAGGAAGGTAAAAGGCCCAGGAAGGCACGATTTTAGTTGTTTAAACAATTGATTATCGATGTACGAATAGTTGCTAACATGGCTAATGTTGCTGCAAACAAACGACAAAGGCATTTTGTCGGGGTTGATGTTTTTAATGGCGCAAATGCGCTCAACAGCCTTGGTGTTCGTAATATCGCACCCAAAAGCGTACAACGTATCGGTGGGGTAGATAATAATACCGCCACTTTTTAAAATCTTCACCACTTCGTTGACGTCGCGTGGGTTGGGATTATCTTCGTATAATTTGATAATCATGGTGTGTTTATTCTGATTTTTCTTCAATACCCTCTTCTTGGGGGAATCCTTCTTCGTTAATATTTTCGGTTTCTGTAATATCGCCAAAGTAGATGGGTTTTACCTTCTTTTCTTTTACAATAATAATTTCGCCGGCAAGTTTTGGGAAGGCTTCTTTTAGTTGGTTGCTACAAATAACCGCATCGGCATAGTTGGTAAAATCGCCATAGCGTACTTTCCAAAAAGGAGCTTGGTATTCTACATAAGCGCGATGCTCTGGAAATTCATTCTTTAGCTTGTTCTTGATGTTGAATGCACTGTTTTTTGCTTTTTTTGCTACATTGCTAGAATAAACCTGTATGCGGTACCCAGTGGATGTAATGGCATTAGTAGACGATTCCTTATCCTTAGAAAGAAGTTTGTCTAACGCAACATCGTGATACTGATGAACCGTTCCTGTTTGACCCCACGCAAATAGAGTCGAGGCAAAGAAAAAGGTAGTAGCTATAAAATGTTTCATGTTCATGGTGCAAAAATACAAAATAAAATAACCAATACAAGTGTTATTCGTATCGAATTGCTTCAATTGGGTCTAGGCGTGCTGCTTTGCGGGCAGGATACCAACCAAAGAAAATGCCAGCCGTAGTACAAACGGCAAACGAAAGGGCTACCGACCAGGCTTGCACATATACCGGCCATCCTGCCAAGAAACTTACTAGGTAAGAAGCCAAAAGCCCGAATAATACGCCAATGATACCGCCCGATATGCTAATCATAACGGCTTCGATTAAAAATTGTAGCATAATGTGCCTTTCTTTGGCTCCGATGGACATGCGCAGCCCAATTTCTTTGGTACGTTCGGTAACCGACACAAACATAATGTTCATAATACCAATACCACCCACCAATAGTGAAATCCCAGCAATGCATGCCAATAGTACCGTCATCATATCGGTAGTAGAGCTAAGGGTCGATACCAATTCTTCTTGCGAACGAATGTCAAAATCGTCTTC
>JAZRBL010000095.1:0-6431 GCA_045635045.1 Candidatus Enterocola sp.
TTTTTTTTATGGAAACGTACAATTTATGGTGTAAATTATTTGTTTCTTTTGTAACGAGAGTTGAATTTGTCAACGCGACCAGCGGTGTCAACCAAGGTAGATTTACCTGTGTAGAATGGGTGAGAGCTGCTAGAGATATCCAATTTAACTACTGGATAGGTTTCGCCTTCAAATTCGATGGTTTCTTTGGTGTTCGCGGTAGAGCGAGACAAGAACATATCGCCGTTCGACATATCTTTGAATACTACAGGACGATAGTTTTCAGGATGGATTCCTTTTTTCATAATGCGTTATATTTTAGATTTTTTATTTTTATACAAATTGGACTGCAAAAGTAATCATATTTTTTGGAGTAAGCAAATAATCGTCTTGTTTTTTTACTAAAAAACACTGCTTTTTGTCTTTGTAAAATGCTTAACGCCGAATAAAATGGTCGACAGTTTAAAAAATATTAAAAACAGCGCCGTGTATGGGTGTTTATGATAAAATACGTACTTTTGTTTAACCGAATAAACGTTTAAAACGATGAAAAAACTCTTTTTATTGATGGCCTTTATAGGCTGTTTATCACCCATTTGGGCAGTACAAAAGCAAACATATACCTTTGCACAGAGAGATACTTGTAGCTTAAAAATGGATGTTTACATGCCCGACGATACGTTGTCGTCGCATCCATGTGTGTTTTTTGTGTTTGGCGGTGGTTTTAAAATGGGCGAGCGCGATACACCATCGGCTGTTACCTATATGGAAAACATGGCCAAAGCCGGTATCGTTGGAATCTCTATCGATTATCGATTGGGATTAAAAGGGGTTGAAAGTACCAGCTTGATAGAGTTGGCCAAATTAATGGAAAATGCGGTAAATGTGGGTGTCGAAGATGCGTATTCGGCAGTTAACTATGCCATTGAACACGCAGCAGAACTAAAAATCAATCCAAAGCAGATTGTGCTGTCGGGTTCGAGTGCTGGGGCTATTATCTCGTTGCAATGCGATTATTACTTGCAAAACCAACATGCGTTAAGCAAGGTGTTACCTGCCGATTTTACATTCGGGGGTATTGTGCCTTTTTCTGGAGCTGTGGCTGCGTTTAATGGCAAGGTTAAATACCAACAACAACCTGCTCCTACCTTATTTATGCACGGTACCAAAGATGAATTGGTGGTGTACAATAAATTAATGGTGTTTGGTAAGGGAATGTTTGGATCCAATGCGTTGGCCAAACAGTTTAAAAAGAACGGATGGCCTTATCAATTTATTCGTTTTACCAATTTTGGTCACGAAATAGCCGTTATGGGTTACAAAGAACATGCCGATGCGGTAATTGATTTTGTAAACCGTTTTGTAGTGGGCAAGGCCCAACTGCAAATTGATATGAATTGGGCAGAAGAAGGCATTGACAAACCCTTGATGGATATTGATCCTGCTGGATTATACGGGAAATCGGATGTGCAACTCTCGGTATCGCCCGAGGTATTAGAAAGAATACGATGAGTAAGAAATATAAATTGGGAGTGGCTCTTAGTGGCGGAGGAGCCAAGGGATTTGCGCATGCAGGCGCATTGCAAGCATTAAACGAGTTTGGTTTAAAACCCGATGTTATAGCAGGTACTAGTGCGGGAGCTGTAGCAGGGTCGTTGTATGCTGCGGGATATACGCCACACGAAATATGCGATTTGTTTAAAAATAAGGGTGTAACCCATTTTACTAAACCGACTATTCCAACGGCCGGGTTGTTGAATCCGAGCAAGTTTGTAGACTACCTACGTAGTAAAATTCCGTATAAAAACGTAGAAGATTTGCCCATTGCCATGCACATTGTGGCCTCAGACCTTGATAACGGGGTGATGAAGGTGTTTACCGAGGGAAGTCTGCCCGAGCGCATTATGGCTTCGTCAAACGTCCCCATTGTATTTCCACCTATGGTAATTGATGGGGTGCATTACATTGATGGAGGTGTGTTTTGTAATTTCCCGGTAGAAGTGGTTAGACCCTTGTGCGATACGTTGATAGGCATAAATGTAAGCCCTTTGGTGCCTGTAAAGTACAACCAAAATATATTTGAAATAGCCAACCGTGCCTACAACTTTATGTTTAGAAACAACAGCAAAGAAGATGGCAAATTGTGCGATATATTGATAGAGATGCCAGCGGCCTTGCAGTACGATACGTTCAATTTAGAGTCGGTAGACGAAATTTTTGAGTTGGGCTATGCAGAAACCAAAAAGATACTAGAAAAACAACTACTTAAATCATAAACTTGATGAGGCTAAAAAAATATGCGCTAGTGGGAGTGTTATTTATGCTTGCATCGTGTATGTGGGCCAATACTCCGTTTGTTGGAAGGGTGGACGAGCAACAACAGCCCATTAGCTTTGCCAGCGTTTATCCAGAAAGCAACCCCAAGGAAGGTACTGTAACCAACGAAAATGGTATTTTTGTATTGGATAGTGTGGCCAATCGTCAGACCATAATTGTATCGTTTATTGGTTATAAAACGGCAGAGATTCGACTTAAAAAGGTGCCTGCCGATACGGTACAAATTACCTTGCAAGAGCAACCTATTTTGTTGGCCGAAGCCGAAATTGGGAAAAATAAAAAGTACATCAGCAAACGAAAAGAGAAAAAAATGTTGCTAGCTGATGTGTACAGTCAACTTTTGCACGATTATCCCGACAGAAACCATTATTATAAGGTGGTTTCCGATTATGCCATTTACAACGACGATGAGATTGCGGCTTTTGAAGAGCTGGCAGGAAATATTGTTGAACTTCCCGGTATGGGTAAAAAAGGGCGCGATTCCATTCAATTGCAACCCGAGTGGGTAAAACGTTATCGCCATCCCGAAACGCACGGGCGTTTGTCGGGTATCGAAGATAGATTGCGCAAGAACAAAAATGCAGAGCGTATTCAACTCATCGACAACAGCGCCTTTGTGCACCGTGTTTTGTGGGGCGGCGAAATAAAAGAAATGTTTAAAGAATTAAAGGGTAATGTAAGCAATTGGGAAAGCTACGAAAAAGACGGCATGCTGCTGCTTACCTACAACGAGAGCAGAAACTTTTTGGGCATTCTCAAGGTGAATTTGACCATCAATTTGGTATTAGATCCATACTCGTATCGCATCAAAAAACAGTCGCAATCGGTGGTGTTGCAAGCCAAAATTCCGTTTGGCTATAAGCTTAATGCCGACCAATTGGCTATCTTAAATACGGTGATATTAACGTCCGATAATATTGAGAAATTTCGTTTAAAAAGGGTGTATGCCGACGTAAAACGCAACATTATTTACAGCGAGCAAGGTAACGAGGTGTTTGTAGAAGAAAAGAATATCATTACCAAGGTGCGTATGCTCGACAATAAAGACAACGAACTGCATTTTCATCAAACCGGTCACATGAAAGTGCTTTCGTCTTCGTCAAGTGGAGTGACGCCTTATACACAGCAACAGTTAAAGCGCACGTATCCGCTAACCGTGCAATGATGTTGTTTTTGGTAAGTAGAGTAGCATTCATATAATAAGAGCCTAGCTTGAAAGGAAGCTAGGCTCTTGCTGTATAAGGAAAGGAAAGTTATTTCTTTTTACCAAACAGTTGGAAGTACAACTCGCGTACAATAGCGATGGGCGAGGTAAGTAGAATAATCCAGCCCCATGTTTCCATCGATAGTGGCTTGGTTTGGAATACTTCTCCACCCACTTGTACAATTAAAATGGTTACGGCCAAAATAAAGATCATAATGCCAATGAACTTCATGTTTTGGGTAAGACCGCTAAAAATGCTCTTGTTTTTGCCAATAACGCGTGCGTTAAACATGTTCCACCAGTTGATGCTCATGTAGGTGGCAAAGAATACGGTGGGGGTGATGAGCGTCGCTTTCTTGGCTAACCAAGTTAATCCCCATTGTTGCAATAGGTCGATGTGTTTAGAACCCCATAGTAGGGCCACGCAGAGCAACCACACAAAACCGCCAAATCCAAAAATAGCCTTGCCCAATGCTTTGTTAATGATAAATTCGTCTTTATCGCGAGGTTTGTCTAGTAAAACTCTTTCGTCGGCAGGTTCCGATGCCAAGGCAATGGCTGCAAGCGAGTCCATTACCAAGTTAATCCACAAGAATTGGGTTACGGTAAACGGCATTTGTACGCCTACTAGCGGACCAAATACAGCTACCATACAAGCCGAAACGTTGATAGACAATTGTAAGAATAAGAAGTTTTTGATGTTTTTGAACAACGAACGCCCCCATTTAACACCCGTAACAATGGATGGGAAAGCATCGTCTAGCAATACAATGTCGGCCGCTTCTTTGGCAACCGAGGTGCCTGAACCCATGGCAATACCCACGTCGGCGTGGTTCAAGCTAGGCGAGTCATTAACGCCGTCGCCTGTCATGGCACATACATAACGTTGTGATTGCATCCATTGCAAAATATCCAATTTGTTGCTTGGGGTACAACGGGTAATAACGTTGGGGTAAGCACGGCCGTTTTTAGGGCATTGAATAGCGTCGTTAAAGTCTTTGGCTTCGATGGCCCAAATGTTGGTAAAGCCCGATTGACGCGCAATTTCGCTACCTGTTTTGATGTTGTCGCCCGTCATCATTACTACATCAATGCCAGCTGTATAGCATTTTTCAATGGCCTCGGGAACATCGCTGCGCACGGGGTCTTCGATAAACCAAGTACCCATGTAGGTGCAATCTTTTAGGGCATAGCCTTGCTCTAATTCGCTTTTAATGGTGTCAAATTGAAGAGACGGTATAACAGCGGCCGATATGGCACGACGTCCACGTTCTTGTTGGGTAGCTACTTCGGCTAAATAATCGTTGCGGCCAATGATGCGCGAAATAACTTCGGGCGCACCTTTAATTACCATAATCTCTTTGCCTGTAGCTTGGCTTTTGGCGTGGGTGACCATGTATTTCCAAGCGCTCGAAAAAGGAATACGGTTTAGAATGGTATATTCGTTTCTAATAATAGCGGTTTTCTCCATGCCAATTGAACCCAAAATAGCCGATTCGGTAGGGTTGCCCAATACGGTTTCGGGAGTAGAGAAGTTGGCGGTAGAGTTTAGGGCACCAATAATGTCCAAGAGTTCTTTGTCTTCTGGTTTTACGCTGGTTTCTACCACTGTCATGCGGTTTTGGGTAAGCGTACCGGTTTTATCGGTAAAAATAACGTTTACAGCACCAATGGTTTCGCAAGCGTGCATTTTCTTTACCAAATTGTTTTCTTTGGCCATGGTTTTCATAGAGAATGCCAATGCCATGGTAACCGACAAGGGTAAACCTTCTGGGACTGCTACAATCACAATGACCACCGAGCCCATTAAGAATTCAATTTCGGTAAGCAATAGGTTGATGTCCCACGCAAATGGTTGGCTGCCAAAGTACCAATGTTGTAGATTCAAGATGACAAACATGGTGGCAGCAATACCAAAAGCAATAACGTTGATTTTGCTAGCCAACTGACCCAATTTTTCTTCCAATGGGGTTTTGTTGCCGGTTTCGACCGAAGCCAAACGAGTGGTTTTGCCAATTTCGGTTTCGTCGCCTACTTTCACAACAAGACCTTCGCCCATACCTTGCTCTATGGTAGTGCCACGTAATAATAGCTTAGGAGCAAACCCAGAACCGGTGTAGGGTTCGCTCATGGGGTATTTAGAAACGCCTACCGATTCGCCAGTCATGGCAGCCTCTTGTACCTTCATATCGGTGGCTTCGTAAATTTCTATATCGGCAGGGATTTCGTCGCCAGCAGAAAGTATCACCACATCGCCCACTACCAATTGGTCTTTGGTAATTTCAACAACGGCACCGTTTCTGCGTACTTTAACCGGTTCAAAGTCTTTGTCGCTTTTCATGGCGTCAAATTTCTTTTTGGCGCTGTATTCTTGCCAAAAACCTACGCCGGTGGCAATTAAGATGGCAAAAATAATGCCGATAGATTCGGTAAAGTTGCCCTCAATAATGCCAAAACCTAACGAAATTGCCGTAGCAACTAATAAGATAAGGATAATGGGATCTTTAAATTTCTCCAAATAAAGCATCCACCATGGGGTTTCTTTGGGTGGAGTAAGTAGGTTAACACCGTGTTGTTCTCTGCTCTTAAGTACTTCGGCTTCGGTAAGCCCTGTTTGAATATTGGTCATGTGAATAGAAATTTAGAGTGCTAAAATACGTAAAAATCAACCAATTGCAACTTTTTTGGTCTACTTTAACGCAATTATGGTGTATCTAGTCTGAGTTTGTAGCAGGTTTGTAATGTGCCTGTTTTATATCGTAAACTTACTGAATAGGGTGCAGCTCTATGCGCAAACCCATAGCTACAACAATTTTGTATAGTGTAGCGACGGTGGGGATGGTTAAGAATTAAGATGAATTTGGTAAAAAAAAGGGTTCCCGTTTAGGAACCCTTCTGCGGTGCGGACGGG
>JAZRBL010000096.1:0-26877 GCA_045635045.1 Candidatus Enterocola sp.
AGAATTCGTTGATGCGTTTTGATACGTTGATTCGAATATCAGGATAATAACAACAGGTAATCGATAATCGGTGAGTATATCAATCAACTCACCGATTCACCGATTCACCAATTCACCAATAATTAGATGATAAAAGTTGCAATCATAGGATACGGAAACATTGGCAAATTTGCCCTACAAGCCGTAACAACTGCTCCAGACATGGAATTAGTAGGTGTTGTACGCAGAGACGCATCTAACATTCCATCGGAGTTAGCAAATACCAAAGTAGTTTCAAACATCGACGACCTAGGCAAAGTAGACGTTGCTATTTTGTGTGGTCCTAGTAGAAGTGTTCCCGAAACCGCTGCTGCCCTACTAGCCAAAGGCATCTGCACCGTAGATAGTTTTGATATCCACACAGATATCTGGGCACTTAGCCAACAACTAGAGCCCATTGCTAAAGCCAATAATGCAGCGGCCATTATTTCGGCTGGTTGGGACCCAGGTTCAGACTCAGTTGTTCGCGCATTGCTTAAAGCCATGGCTCCTAAAGGATTAACTTACACCAACTTTGGACCAGGCATGAGCATGGGCCACTCGGTAGTAGCACGTAGCAAAGAAGGCGTTAAAAACGCACTTTCTATGACCATTCCTTTGGGCACCAGCGTACACCGTCGCATGGTTTACGTTGAACTAGAAGAAGGCGCAAGTCTTGAAGTTGTAACGGCTGCCATCAAGTCGGACTCTTACTTTAGCCACGACGAAACACACGTTATTCCCGTTGCTAGCGTAGACGAACTACAAGACATGGGACACGGTGTACTAATTGAACGCAAAGGTGTATCGGGCACAACCCAAAGCCAACGTTTCTCGTTTAGCATGACCATTAACAACCCTGCCCTTACCAGCCAAATTTTGGTAAGTTGCGCACGCGCAGTGGTTAAACAACGTCCTGGTGCTTATACGCTTCCAGAAATTGCACCTATGGATATGCTTTACGGCGATCGCGAAGCGTTAATACGCGAGTTAGTGTAATCATAAAAGGAGAAATGAGAAATCGTTTCTCCTTTTTTGTTCCCCATTCGGTCCCTGAACCTATCAAAGGGTACTCGAGATAACTTACTTTGACTTTCGACTTTCGACCTTCGACTTGCGACCTTCGACTTGCAACTTTATTCGCATCTCGTGATTTTTGGCATCGGTGAGTGCTAAATCAAAATTTTTTTTATATCTTTGCACCGAAATTTTAAACTTCACAAAATAATGGACGATTATTATCCGAACAATTACTGTATTTTATAAAATGGAGACGGTTCTATCTCCATTTTACTAAACATTTGGAGGTAACCTATGAGAACATTTTTGAAAAACGGTACCGGACTAGTTCCATGCGACAAATGGGAACCCAACTGCTGGGTGAATGTCGTAAAACCAACCATGCAAGACAAAAAGTACCTTACAGAGACATTACAAGTCCCTGAGGCATTTTATGACGACATCGAAGACGTTGATGAACGTCCACGTATCGAAGTAGAAGACGGTTGGTGTTTTATTTTGATGCGTATTCCATGCAAACTGCACGACGAAAACACTTCGTTTACAACGGTTCCTTTGGGTATTATGTTCAAAGACGATGTCTTTGTATCGGTTTGTTTCTTTAAAACCGACTTAATTCCCGACTTTATTCAATACACCAAACGCAAAAACATTCAGTTTACCGACAACATCAATTTTGTGTTCCGTTTGTTGCTATCGTCTAGCATTTGGTTCTTGAAATACTTAAAACAAATCAATATCCAAACCAAAGCAGCCGAAAAACAACTAGAAACATCGGTTCGTAACGAAGACTTGCACACCTTGCTTCGTTTAGAAAAATGTTTGGTATACTTTACCACATCGCTTCGTGGCAACGACATTTTAACCCACCGCCTAAAAAACATGCGTGGAGCTAAAGAAGTATACGACCCCGATTTGGTAGAAGACGTAGAAATTGAATCAAAACAAGCTTTGGAACAATCATTGGTGTACAGCGAGGTGCTTAGCGGCATGATGGATGCTTATGCATCGGTTATTTCCAATAACCTCAACATCATTATGAAACGACTTACCTCCATTTCGTTGGTAATGATGTTACCCACCTTGATAGCTAGTTTCTTGGGCATGAACTTAGAAGAAGGCACCACCATTTTTAACTGGTTATTCTGGGCGACGGTAGGTGCCAGTTTGCTGCTCACCCTGCTTTCTGCCGTGTTTATGATCAAGAAGAAGTGGTTTTAAAACAAAAAACCACCAATTTTCTTTTTTGTAATATAAAAAAAAGATTTATCTTTGCACTCGCAAGAGCGGGATGTAGCTCAGCCCGGTTAGAGTACACGTCTGGGGGGCGTGTGGTCGCAGGTTCGAATCCTGTCATCCCGACAATTAAAAGAGTCCTTGATAATAGCAAAATTGTCAAGGACTTTTGTTATTTTTGACCACCTATAAGGCATACAACACACAACGAATACACGTAATACCATGAAAAAATACCTTCCGCACCTTGTTGCTGTTATTACTTTTATAATAGTTACCTTTTCTTATTTATACCCAACATTGCAAGGAAAAACCCTATTTGGCGGAGATACCGCTGGCTATGTGGGCATGAGTCACGAGGCAAACACCTATAACCAAACAGCCGACGAACAAACGCTTTGGACAGGATCTATGTTCGGTGGCATGCCTACCTACCAAATTTGCATGGATGAGTCGGAAACCCTCTTGGGCCAAATAGACGGCATCTTTAGACTACTCAAAAATCCTGCTTACCAAGTATTCTTATACCTAGTTGGATTTTATATCTTACTCATAGCTTTTGGTGTTTCGCCCTACCTATCCATAGCGGGAGCCATTGCATTTGCCTTTGGGTCGTACAATCTCATCATTTTGGTGGCTGGACACAATACCAAAGCCGTAGCCATTGCCTACATGGCGCCCATCATTGCTTCCATTTACGTAGGATTTAGAAAAAAATCATGGTGGGGAGCTGCTCTTTTGGCCCTATTTCTTGGATTAGGATTGTATGCCAATCACATTCAAATTATTTACTACACCTTATTTACCGTTATTTGCTACGGCATATCCGAACTGGTATTTGCCATTAAAAAGAAAGAGCTAAAACCCTTTTTTGTTACCATTGCTTGGTTAATTTTAGGAGCTATGCTAGCTGTAGGGCTTAACGCAACCCGACTTATTACTACTGCCGAATACGCCAAAGCTACCATGCGTGGCGAAAGCAATGGGCTCACCCTAACACAATCTGGCAAACAAGAAGGTCTTGATTTTGAATACATTACCAATTGGAGCTACGGCATTGACGAAACACTTACCCTACTCATCCCCAATTACATGGGTGGAGCTTCAGTAGGCACATTAGACCAAGAGAGCGCTACTGCCCAACGCATTGAGCAGTTAACAGGCATGCGTGGTGCTAAACTAGCCAAAACCATGGAATCCTTCCAGCTTCCACTATACTGGGGCGATCAACCTTTTACCGCAGGTCCTGTATACGTTGGTGCCATTGTATGCTTCCTATTCTTATTGGGCATGCAAATCTTACCCAACCGCGAGCGTTGGTGGCTACTAGGCGCTACGGTATTGGGCATTTTGCTATCGTGGGGATATCACTTTGAACCCTTGTCAAGGTTCTTTGTGAATTACGTGCCCATGTACGCACAATTTAGAACCGTTTCTATGACCCTCACCATTAGCTGCCTATGCATGTGCATTACCGCATTCTTGGCCCTAAAAAAATGGTGCGACACCGAAACACACCCTTCACTCAAAGCCCTATACATTGCCGCAGGTATTACTGGGGGCATCTGCTTACTATTTGCTCTATTCCCCTCATTAGCAGGTAATTTTATATCGGCCAACGATGCTAAATTTGCCGGTCAATACGCCTTCTTGCAAGAAACATTACCCCAAGACCGCGCAACGCTGCTTAGCAACGACGCATGGCGCTCATTTGCCTTTATTGCATTGGCATTTGCAGCACTATGGGCTTATACCAAACAATACATCAAAGTAGCTACTTTTACCGCTATTTTTATTGTTTTGATAGCAGCCGATATGCTACCCATTGCTCATCGATACCTAAATGCCTCTCATTTTGTAACCCAAAAATCAACACAAAACGAGTTCAAGGCTACTACGGCAGACACTTACATTTTAAATGACAAAGACCCCAACTTTAGGGTATTAAACCTAACTGTCGATGTCTTTAACAGCGCTCAACCCTCGTATTTTTACAAAACCATTGGTGGCTATAGCGCCGTTAAATTACGTCGTTACCAAGAATTAATAGATGTTCATTTGGTAAACGAAATTGCCACCGCCACCAACCAACTGCGTGCTATTCAGACTTACGCCGAGGCCGATGCTATTTTTGAGCAAACGCCCGTTTTAAATATGCTAAACACCAAGTATTTGGTATTCCATCCAGAGACTTATCCCATCTCCAACCCACATGCTATGGGAAATGCGTGGTTGGTTTCTAGCATCCTTTGGAGTAAAAATGCCGACCAAGAAATGACGGCACTCAGCCAAGTAGATTTGCATCAAACGGCCGTTATAGACCAATCCTTCCAGTCGCTATTTGCCGAATCTAGTTATCAACCCCAAAACGGCAACTTGCAACTTACATCGTACGCGCCCAACCAACTGGTGTATCATTTTAGCAGCCCAGAACCACAATTGGCGGTATTCTCAGAAATCTACTACTACACAGGGTGGAAAGCATACATCAATGGCCAAGAAATGCCCCATTGTCGTGCAAACTACGTACTAAGAGCCATGCCGCTACAAGCGGGCAATTACGACATCGTCTTTAAGTTTGAACCACAGTCGTATCAAATTGGCAGAATTTTGACAATTATTTGCTCTATACTCTTGACTTTGGCTTTTGGATATATTATCTTTGCGAAATTCAAAAAAACTAGGCAAATAGCATGAAAAACAAGCAAAATATAGCGGCAGGGCACCTATTCAACTCACGTCTTACCTCTATTATCAGCATATCATTGGTGTTATTTTTAATTGGGACAACTACTCTTATGGTATTACTAACCAACGAGTTGTCTGTATACATCCGCGAAAACCTAACGCTATCTATTGTTCTTAAAGACAATGTCAAACTAGCCGATATTCAAAAGCTACAAAAAAACCTAGATGCTTGTCCTTATACCAATACCACACAGTATATTGATAAAGAAACCGCTGCCAAAGAATTGGCCGAAGAATTAGGACAAGACCCTACCGAATTTTTAGGATACAATCCCTTGCTAGGTTCGCTAGAAATGACCCTTAAATCAGACTACGCTAACAACGATAGCATTGCCATTATTGAGCAATCGTTGCAACGTATGCCCGAGGTAAAAGAAGTCATTTACCAAAAAGACCTCATTGACACCATCAACACCAATGTTCGCCGCATTTCGGCAGTACTATTGGGTTTATCGGCTTTGTTGATTCTTATCTCTTACGCGCTTATTAGCAACACAGTACGACTTTCTGTATACGCCAAACGATTCCTTATTCATACCATGAAACTAGTGGGAGCAACGGGATCATTTATACGCAAGCCATTTATGATACAAGGCGTGGTTACGGGGCTGATATCGGCCATATTAGCCATGGGCATGTTATCTAGCATTTTATTTTTACTTAGATCCGAAATTAGCCAATTACTATCTATCGAAAGCATGAATGCGCTTTTGGTATCGTTTATCGTAATGATTGTTTCGGGTATTGTTATTACCACAATTGCTACATACCTATCGGTAACACGTTACTTACGCTTACGTGTAGACGATATGTATTATATTTAAATTTTATGAGCGAAGAAAATAATTTAAACCTCCGACTTGGCAAAAAGAACCTTTGGTGGATTGGTGCAGGCGTTATTGTCATCATCCTTGGATTTGCACTTATGATGGGCCCCGTATCGGAAGAAGGTTGTTTTGAACAAGATATCTTTAGTTTTAGACGCATCGTAGTTGCGCCTGTGATTGTCTTTTTGGGATACCTTTCTGTTATTGTATCCTTATTTTATCATCCTAAAAACAAATCGAAAAAATGAATTGGTGGGAATCAATCATCCTTGGAACCTTACAAGGTCTTACCGAATTTTTACCCGTTAGTAGTAGCGGCCATTTAGAAATTGGACAAACACTATTTGGCACCACTGGCGAAGACAACCTACTTTTTGCCGTAGTAGTACATGCTGCTACTGTTTTAAGTACCATTACCATCCTTTGGGCAGAAATTTGGGCACTTGCAAAAGGATGCTTTACCAAAACATGGAATCCAGAGAAAGAATACCTTGCCAAAATTGCCGTATCCATGATTCCTATTTTTGTAGTAGGTATTTTCTTTAAAGATCAAGTAGAAAGTTTCTTTGGTCAAGGATTGCTTTTGGTAGGTTGCTGTTTAATTGTAACCTCTTTACTACTTGCTTTTGCTTATTTTGCCAAACCCCGCCAACGCGAAAATATCTCGTACCGCGATGCCTTTATTATAGGCCTAGCACAAGCTTGTGCCGTATTACCCGGTTTATCGCGTTCGGGTAGCACCATTGCTACAGGTTTGCTATTGGGCAATAAAAAAGAATCCATTGCACAATTCTCCTTTTTAATGGTTTTAGCGCCTATTTTAGGCGATGCCTTGTTGGAACTAATACACATTTTACAAGGCGAGGTCGCAGTTAACATTCCTATCTTATCGTTGGTATTAGGATTTTTAGCTGCTTATGTATCAGGATGTTTGGCATGCAAATTTATGATTCGCATTGTACAAAGAGGCAAACTCATCTACTTTGCAATTTATTGTTTAATCGCTGGTGGTTTGGCCATCCTATTAAGCTAAAAAACAGTGAACTACATCGCTGGCGAAATACTCTATTTTAACAAACCCCTAACGTGGACATCGTTTAATTTGGTGAATCGCGTTCGTGGGGTTTTGTCGCGTCATTTAGGCGTAAAAAAACTAAAAGTGGGACATGCAGGCACATTGGACCCTTTGGCCACAGGTGTTATGATTCTTTGTACAGGAAAAGCCACCAAACTGATTGAGTCTTTTCAGTACCAAACCAAAGAGTACATTGCTACCTTGCAATTGGGTGCCACTACTCCTTCTTTCGATTTAGAAAAAGAGATAGATGCCACCTACCCTACAGAGCACATTACCGAAGAATTGGTAAAACAGACCTTACAACAATTTATAGGAGAAATTCAACAAGTTCCTCCTACCTATTCGGCGGTAAAAATAGACGGGAAACGGGCGTATGAATATGCCCGACAAGGCGAAGACGTCGAAATTAAGGCCAAGACATTGGTAATTGACGAGATAGAACTAATTGACTGCCAGCTACCTAGTATCACCATAAGGGTAGTATGCAGCAAAGGAACTTACATACGCGCACTGGCCAGAGACATTGGTATTGCCCTACAAAGCGGCGCACACCTAACCGCCTTAAAGCGCACCCGCATTGGCGACATTACATTAAGCCAATGCCTTGAATACGAAGACTTTGTTCAACAATTAGCCAACCAGAAAGAAAACATAGACTAATAATATTATGAAATTATCACAATTTAAATTTAAATTACCCGAAGAACAAATTGCACAATACCCTAGCGCTTTTCGCGACGAATGCCGCTTGTTGGTATTAAATAAAAAAACTGGCGAAATTGAGCACAAAGTATTCAAAGATATTTTGCAATACTTTGACGAGAACGATTTGTTTGTTTTTAACGATACCAAGGTTTTCCCTGCACGTTTGTACGGCAACAAAGAAAAAACCGGAGCTCGCATTGAGGTTTTCTTGCTTCGCGAATTAAACGAAGAATTGCGTTTGTGGGACGTTTTGGTCGATCCAGCCCGCAAAATTCGCATTGGCAACAAATTGTACTTTGGCGAAGACGACTCTTTGGTAGCAGAAGTAATTGACAACACCACCTCTCGTGGCAGAACCCTTCGTTTTTTGTTCGACGGCGACCATGACACCTTTAAACAAGTGTTGTACAGCATGGGCGAGACCCCACTTCCACGCAGTGTTACACGTCCTGCCACACCCGAAATCATACAGAATTACAAAAATATTTTCTTCCGCAACAGAGCCACAGGAGAAATTGAAAATGTAGACGATTCTGTTGTCCTTGACCACATGGTTAAGTTAGACGCCGAACGCTATCAAACCATTTTTGCCAAAAACGAAGGCGCTGTAGTGGCTCCTACCTCTGCTCTTCACTTTAGTAGAGAGCTTATGAAGCGTATGGAAATTAAAGACATCAAGTCTACCTACCTAACACTACACGCTAGTTTGGGCAACTTCCGCGACATTGACGTAGAAGACCTTACTAAACACAAAATGGACTCGGAACAGTTAATCATTCCAGAAGAGACCTGCCAAGTCATTAACAAAGCACAAGATCAAAAACAACGCATCTGTGCCGTAGGTACCACCGTTATGCGTGCCTTAGAAACAGCGGTTTGCACCGAAGGTCACGTAAAAGCATACGATGGATGGACCAATAAATTCATTTTCCCACCCTACGATTTTACCGTTGCTTCGTCTATGGTGGCTAACTTCTATTTCCCTTATTCGCAACTACTTATGATGGTAGCAGCGTTTGGTGGATACGATCATGTAATGAATGCCTACAACGAGGCCTTAAAAGAAGGCTATCAATTTGGCACTTACGGCGATGCCATGCTAATCATTTAATCATCGTATTATAGAGAAGTTAATTTTTGAGTATTACGATATTTTATTTATATTTGCGCCTTGTTTTTAAGCAAAAAGCGCTTTCAACAAACGATTACAATAATTTAATAACCTTATAGAATATGCAAAACAAAGGATTTGTAACATTGTTTGCCGTATTGTTGGGTTTGGTATGTTGTTTCTATCTTTCGTTTAATGTAGTTACCTCTATCTACAACAACAAAGCAGAAGAATATGCCAACGGCGACAAAATGGCAGAGTTCCATTATTTGGACTCCATGGCTACCGAAGAGGTTTGGTTGGGTTACACCCTAAAAGAATGCCGTGAGAACGAATTAAATTTAGGCCTTGACTTGAAAGGCGGTATGAACGTTATCTTGGAAGTATCCGTTCCTGATATTGTTCGCACACTTTCTGGCAACAGCAAAGACGAAACCTTCAACAAAGCCATTGACTTGGCCATTGCTCGTCAAAGCGAAAGCCAAAAAGATTTCATCGTATTGTTCCAAGAAGCATACGAAGAATTGGATGGCAACGCACGTTTGGCAGCTATCTTCACCACCTTCGACCTTAAAGATCGTATTAGCCTAAAAAGCACGAACGACGAAGTCATCAGCATCCTAAAAGAAGAAATTCAAGCTACTGTAGACAACTCGTTCAACGTATTACGTACCCGTATTGACCGTTTTGGTGTGGTTCAACCTAACATCCAACGCCTAGAAACCAACGGTCGTATCTTAATTGAGCTTCCTGGTATCAAAGAACCAGAACGTGTTCGTAAACTGCTTCAAGGTTCTGCTAGCTTAGAGTTTTGGGAAACCTATAACCTTACCGAAATCTATCCTGCTTTAGAAAAAGCAAACCTTGCTGTAAGAGAATATATCGCCAGCACTACACCACAAACAACCGATTCTATTCAACCTAAACAAGAAGCAACTGCTGTTGATTCTTTGAGTGCTGCTATTGCAGAAAACGCTTCTGCTCAAGCAGACAGCATTGCTCAAATGGAACAATTTGCCAAAGAAAACCCCTTGTTCAGCAAATTGTTAATCAACAACTACCAAGGTCAATTGGGTTATGGTCCTGCTATTGGTGCAGTGAGCGTTCGCGACACCGCTACCGTTATAGATTACCTAAACCTACGTCAGGTTAAAGAAGTTCTACCTCGCGACTTGGCATTCCGTTGGACGGTTAAACCTGTAGACGAAAAAGGTTTATACTACCAATTGGTGGCTATTAAAATCTCTAACCGCGATGGCAAAGCTCCTTTGGCAGGCAACGTAATTGTTGACGCACGCGAAAACCTAAGCCAAATTAGCGCTAACTATACCGTAAGCATGTCTATGAACCCAGAAGGGGCTAAAACATGGGCACGTCTAACCAAAGAAAACATTGGTCGTAGCATTGCCATTGTTTTGGACGACATGGTATATTCTTATCCTAACGTAAATACAGAAATTACCGGAGGTCAATCAGAAATTTCGGGCGATTTCACAGCACAAGAAGCAAAGGACTTGGCTAACGTGCTAAAATCGGGTAAAATGCCTGCTCCATCGCGCATTATCCAAGAAGATATCGTAGGTCCTTCGTTGGGTCAAGAAGCTATTGAAAAAGGTTTGTGGTCGTTTGCCATCGCCTTTGTCTGCATCATGCTTTACATGATTGTATTCTACGGCACCCTTCCTGGTTTAATTGTTGACGGAGCATTGCTTATCAACGTATTCTTCTTGATAGGTATTTTGGCTTCGTTCAAAGCCGTTCTTACCTTGCCTGGTATTGCCGGTATCGTTCTTACCATGGGTATGGCCGTTGACGCTAACGTGCTTATCTACGAACGTATTAAAGAAGAACTTCGCGCAGGCAAATCGCACAAAGCAGCGGTAACTGACGGTTACAAAAACGCTATGTCTGCCATTGTAGACTCTAACCTTACCACCGTTCTAACGGGTATCATTCTATTCTACTTTGGTACCGGTCCTATCAAAGGTTTCCCAACCACTTTAATTATTGGTATCATCACATCGTTCTTTACCGCAGTATTTGTTACACGTGTAATTTACGATAACATGAGCGAAAACGGCCGTTTAAGCAAATGGACCTTTACTACCAAACTATCTAAAAACCTACTTACCAACGTAAAAGTTAATTGGTTAAACAAACGCAAAGCTAGCTACATTGCTGCAGCTCTTATGGTAGTTGTAGCCATTGCATCGTTGTCTACCCTAGGTCTAAACCAAGGTATTGACTTTACAGGTGGTAGAAACTACGTAGTTCGCTTTGACAAAAACGTAAATACAGAAGAAATTGAAAGCACCCTACAAAAAGGTTTTGGCGATGCTTCTGTATCGGTTATTACCATCGGTAACGAAAACCAAGTGCGCATCACCACCAACTACAAAATCAACGATAACAGCGATACCGTTGACGACGAAGTAGAAGGCATCCTTTACACCAATCTACAAGGTTTGTTTGAAGGTCAAGAAGTGAGCAAAGACATGTTTGTTAACGGATACGTACTAAACGACGGCAAAGCTAGTCTTGCTACCGACGATGCTGCAGAAACCTTGGGTATTCAAAGCTCGCAAAAAGTAAGTGCTGCCATTGCAGACGATATTAAAATTGACGCAAGTATTGCTATCCTACTATCTATCCTAGGTATCTGCTTGTACATTTTGGCTCGTTTCCGCAACATCTCTTACAGCTCCGGTGCATTGTTTGCTTTGGTACACGACGTTATCTTCATCATTGGCGCCTACTCTTTGCTTTACAAGATTATGCCATTCTCAATGGAAATTGACCAATCGTTCATTGCTGCCATCCTTACCATTGTAGGTTACTCTATCAACGACAAGGTGGTTGTATTTGACCGTGTACGCGAAATGGTTAACCTATACCCCAAACGCGACCGTGGCGAAATTATTAACGAAGCAGTTAACGCAACCCTAATTCGTACTTTAAGTACCTCTTTATCAACTGCATTGGTATTGGTAGTTATTTTACTATTGGGTGGTGAAACCATCAGAGGCTTTGTATTCGCCATGTTACTTGGTGTAATTGTAGGTACCTACTCAACTATATTTATTGCAGTTCCTGCTGCCTACGATTCGTTCAAAAGAAGCGAAGCAAAAAAACTAAAAAAATAAGTTATCGAACGATACATTAAAAGAGGAGGCCTAATGGTTTCCTCTTTTTTTTTAACATTTCTTTCTTTTTATACCCTTACGCAGTATTTTTCTTGCTTTTTTTAATTCTAGCATCATTTTTTTAGCTATCTTCGTAAGCTAACATTTTATAAAATAATTTTATGAAAAAACTTCTACTTCTAGGCATTGCACTGTGTTACGGCCTTTTGTCGATGGCACAAGTGACCTCTGACCCACAATTTATTACAACCAATTACAGCAGCGATTTTGACATCATTTTTGACGCAACCCAAGGTGGCGGTGGCATGAAAGATGTTACTACTTGCTATGCACACACGGGGCTTATTACCTCTAAAAGTACCAGTAACTCCGATTGGAAATACGGAACTGCTTGGGGCGATAACGACGACAAATACAAATTAACCAAAATCGAAGACAACAAATGGAAGTTAACCATTAAAGGTGGTATTGAAGCTTTCTATGGTGCCCTTCAAGCTGGCGAAACCGCTAAAAAATTGTGCTTCGTATTCCGTTCGCAAGGTAGCGACAAACAATCAGAAGACCTTTTCTACGAACTATACCCAGAAGGCGAAGTGATTGTAGATTTAAAAAGCCCTGCTAATGGTACTACTGCCGAAATTGGCGACAATCTATCGGTAGAAGTAATCACCTCTGCGGTGTTAGATAAAATTGAAGTTTACCTTGAAGATGAAAAAATAGCAGAAGACACAGACAAAGCGGGCATCAAAGGTTCATATCCTCTTACCCAAGCAGGCGATTTTACCGTTAAAGTAATTGGCTACAAAGACGACAAAACCTTCGAAGATACCGCAGAAATCCTTGTCTTAACACCTTCTACCGAAAGAGAAGTTCCTGCTGGTTTAAAAGAAGGTATCAATTACACTGGCGGCAACAAAGTAGCCTTGGTATTCCGCGCACCTCTTAGCACCAACCTTTACGTTTTGGGCGATTTCAACAACTGGGAACGCAGCGAAGCTTACCACATGTATCGTCAAAGAATTTACAACGACAAGAACGAATTGGTAAACACCCTATTCTGGTTGGAATTTGAAGTAGAAGACATCAACAAAAAATATACATTCCAATACCTTGTAGACGGAAAACTACAAGTGAGCGATCCTTATTCGGAAGAAATCTTAGACCCTTACAACGACCGTTACATCAAATTAGACCCTTCGCTTCCTGAATACCCAGAAAAAGGCGATGGTTTGGTATCCATTATCCAAATTAACAACCCAGACGAATACGAATGGCAAGTTACCGACTTCCAAGCTCCTAGGGCAGAAGACTTGGTAATCTACGAACTTTGTGTACGCGACTTTGCCACCAGCAAACGCCTTACCGAAGTACAAGAGCGCTTGGATTACATTCAAACCTTGGGTGTGAATGCCATTGAATTAATGCCTATTACCGAGTTTGACGGCAACGACAGCTGGGGTTACAACCCTAACCACTTCTTTGCATACGACAAAGCTTATGGTACAGAAAACGAATACAAACCCTTTATTGACGAGTGCCACAAACGCGGCATTGCCGTTATTATCGACATGGTATTTAACCACGGTACCGGCCAACAACCTTTTGCTAAACTATATTGGGAAGGCAATGCTACTGCCGAAAACAACCCTTGGTACAACCGCGTAGCTACCCACCCATTCAACGTTTACCACGACTTTAACCACGAATACGAAGGTACTCGTCAATTCTTTAAACGTGTATTGGCTTATTGGTTAGAAGAATACAAAGTAGATGGCTACCGCATGGACCTTACCAAAGGTTTCACCCAAAAAAATTCTGGTGACAATGCTGGCCTATGGAGCAAAAAAGACGAAAGCCGTATTGCCATCCTAAAAGATTACCACAACGTAGTAAAAGCTACCAAAGAAAACGCATACTTTATTTTGGAACACCTTGCCGACTACAGCGAAGAAAAAATCTTGGCCGATGCTGGCATGTTACCATGGCGCAACATGAACCACAGCTACAACGAAGCTGCTAAAGGTTCTCCCGCCAATAGCCACTTTGTAGACAGCAATGGCAAAGGGGGTATGTATGCTAACCAATGGGTAGGTTACGCAGAAAGCCACGACGAAGAACGCAACATGTACGTTGCCAAAACATACGGATTGGGTAACCTTAAAACCAACGAAGCTGCACGTTTAGCACGCGTACCTGCTTTGATTGCTTTCGCACAACTTATCCCTGGTCCTAAAATGATGTGGGAATTTGGCGAAATGGGCTACGACTACTCTATCAACTACTGCGGTGCTGGCAAAGAAAACAGCGATGGCTGTAGAACCAACCGCAAACCTATTCCATGGGTATTGAAATGGGACGAAAATGAGTTGCGCATGAACGCCTACTACCAATCTGCTAAGGTTATCAACCTAAGAACCAAACACCCTGCGTTCTTCCGCGAAAACGCTGTTACAGCCACCAACTGCAACCAAGCTAGCTTTACAGCTCCACGTCGTATTGATGTACACTATGTAAAACCCAATAACGACCCCAATGCAGAAGAAAGCATCGATATCATTATTTTGGGCAACTTCCACGCTACCGAGAATGTAACTACCAGCGGCAAATTTGCCCACACCGGTATTTGGTACAACTACATGACTGGCGAACAAATCAAGGTAAATCGTACCGACAAAACCTTGACATTGAAACCTGGTGAATTGTTGATCTTAACCTCTCGTCCATTGGACAATACCGTTTCAATTGACGAAGCTACAGCAAACGAAAATGGCTGCTTGGTATACCCAACCGTTACCAACGACCTTATAACCGTTGTATCGGCAGAAACACCTAATGCTATTCAAGTTTACAACCTAACCGGCAATAAGGTAGCTAGCAACACCAACAGCGAAACCATTTCTATGGCTGCTTTGGTAAAAGGCACCTACCTAGTACGTGTACAAATTGGCAACAAAATTTCAACTCACAAAATCATAAAACAATAATACCATGAAACGTCACTTAATATTTGCATCCATTGTTGCATTCGCAACCCTTTTTGTAGGATGTTCGCCAGCAGAAGACGAGCCTCCAACACCACAAACACAAGACGAAATTGAGGCTGCATGGCCCAATTTATACGACGTTGCCGAAGCAGGTACTTTTGTAAAAGTGATGCGCGACACCACAGGCATGTTTATCATGGGAGATAACAATAGCATCAATGCTAACGAAGCTCCTGCTCACGTAGTAAAATTCAGCAAATCGTACTATATCGGTATGTTAGAAGTAACCCAAGCACAATGGGAGGCTGTAATGGGTTCTAACCCTTCTAGCATCAAAGGAGAAAACCTTCCTGTTAACAACATTAGCTACACAGATGCAGGCAAATTTATTACCAAACTAAACGAAAAAACAGGCCTTGTATTCCGCTTGCCTACCGAAGCCGAATGGGAATATGCAGCTATGGGTGGTAAGTTGAGCAATGGTTATACCTTTAGCGGTAGCAACGACGTAAATGCCGTTGCATGGTGCGCAGGTAACTCGGGTGACGATTTGCACCCAGGTGGCCAAAAACAACCCAACGAATTAGGCATCTACGACATGAGCGGCAACGTAGCCGAATGGTGCCAAGACCGTTGCTCTGCCTACAAAGCAACCGAACAAACCGACCCCATTGGTAAAACAGGTGGTTACTCGGTACGTGGCGGCCGCTTTGACGATACAGAAGATTACCTTCGTTGCAAAGCTCGTCTAGGCATGGAAAAATCGAGCAAATTCTACAACCTAGGCCTACGCCTTGTTTTAGAAGAACCTAAGCAATAAGAACAAAAAGCAATACAAAAAAGAGGAAATCCAAAGATTTCCTCTTTTTTGTTATCTAGCGATAGATTAAATCGTTTCATCCTTTTTACGCTGTACAATTGGTACACATAGGAATAGACGCCCTATTCATTCTAATCTGCTGCCTAAATTTTGCCGCTTTATCGCCCTTCCATATAGAATAAAAAGAGTCTTTAAACAGGTTCCCATAGGCATATGTTGCATGTTTATCGTAACAACAAGGCAATACCCTACCATATACATCCACTATCACAGATGACCACATCCTAAAGCATCTGTTCTTCCATTTCTTTTTGGTGCGTAAAGAGCCATCTGCCAACTGAACATATCGTCTGTTCTCTTCTTTTTTGGGCAACAAATAATTATCGTAAAACTGGGCCTTTTTAAAATAAAACTTTTTAACCCCCAACGCTTTAACCAAACGAACTATTTCTTGCTTCTCGTTTTCTGTCGATTCCAATAGCAAACACTGCACCTCAACGGGCAATCCTGCTACCACACAACGTTTTATACCATCTACAACTTTTGCAAAATCGCCCCCTACACGGTACTGCTCGTACGAACGTTGATTGGCTCCATCTAAACAAATAATCAAACGATTAAGTCCCGATTGTTTTAAAGCCTCTACCACATCAGGTTGCAAAAAATGACCGTTGGTCGACACACAGGTATAAATTTGTTTCTGATGCGCGTAGCGAATCATTTTTGGCAAATCTTTATTGAGAAAAGACTCCCCCTGAAAATACAAATTAAGGTACATCAAATACGGCGATAAGGCATCTACCACGTAAGAGAAGTCTTGGTACGATAAATTTTGCGCAGTTTTATCAATTTGACGTCTACCCGTAGGACACTGGGGACACGACAAATTGCAATAGTTTGCTGGCTCAATAGAGGCGGCATACGGATAGCCTTGGACAGCAGGATTTTTTTGCCACATCGATCCTAGATACGACATGCCTAGGCGGAGCAAATTAACCACTCGCTTGGCTGACAACCATGTATACGGATAATGAATCATGACGCAAAGTTCACGATTTAGCCATCGTAAAAGGAAAAAAATGTGTTAATATTTGTAAATATTTTCGCAAACCTACTTACTTTCATTAAAAAAGAAGGAGGCTACTAAGCAAATTATTGTTTTTTTTCTATCTTTGTATCGATATACTGTTTTTTAACAAGACAATTATTTACTTTAATTACAATAGAATGAAAAAGAGTTTATTACGCTTAGGAATTTGCTTGGCAGCTATGGCTGCTTTGGCATCGTGTCAAGATTTGGGCGAACTAAAACCCGAATACTTCACCGTAAACCCCAACCCACTTGAAGTAAAAGGTGGTAAAGTAGAAGGTACCATTACCGCTACATTCCCAGAAAAATACTTCGCAGAAAAAGGTGTAGTAGAAGTTATTCCAGTATTGGTATACGAAGGTGGTGAAGCTACCTCTGAATCTGCTACCTACCAAGGTGCTAAAGTTGAAGGCAACAACGAAACCATCCAATACAAAGCTGGTGGTACTGTTAGCCAAAACTTCTCGTTCGACTTTGTTCCAGCTATGAAACAATCGAACTTGATCTTGCGCTTCAAAGCTACTTTGAAAGACAAAGAAGTTCAAATCCCAGAAATTCAAATTGCAGTAGGCTGTATTACCACTGCTACTTTGGCAGATGCTAGAGATATCAACCCAGCTGTTGCTCCTGCAGACTTTATGCGCGACACCGCAGAAGTAACCAAAGCTGACATCATGTTCCAAATCCAACAATCTACCGTAAGAAACAACAAAGACGTTAAAGCTCTTAACAAAGTAGCTGCTGCTACCGCAAAAGACAGCATGCGTACCGTTAAAGGCATCGAAGTTATCTCTGCTGCTTCTCCTGATGGTGGTGTTGAATTGAACGAAAAATTGGCTACTGCACGTCAAGACAATACCGTTAAATTCTTGAAAAGACAAAAAAATAACCAAGCTGCTATCGATGCTAAATACATCGCTCAAGACTGGGAAGGTTTCCAACAATTGGTTAACGAATCGAACATTCAAGACAAAGAATTGATTCTTAACGTTCTAAGAAGCTACCAAGATCCTGCAGAACGCGAAGCTCAAATCAAAAACTTGTCTGCGGCTTACACCGAACTAGCAAAAGACATTCTTCCTAAACTACGTCGTTCTCAACTAGCTCTTACCGTTATCAAAGCTGGTAAAACCGACGCTCAAATCCTAGACTTGGCTAAAAACAACCCAAGTGCTTTGAACATTGAAGAATTGATGTACGCTGCTACCATCGCTGCTACTGCAGAAGACGCTGCAAGCTTTACCGAAGCTAACGCTAGCCAAAACCCAGAAAACTGGAAAGCTAACAACAACTTGGCTGCTCTTCAATTTACCAAAGGCGACTTTGACAACACCAAAGCATCGCTAGACAATGCTGCTAACAACGGTGGTGCTGAAGCTGGCGAAACCAACTTCAACTACGCATTGCTTGCTATGTTGAACAACAACACCGAAGAAGCTGCTGCATACCTTGGCAAAGCTGCTAACATCGAACAACTTAACGAAGCTCAAGGTCTTTTGAGCATTCAAAAAGGCGAATATGCAAAAGCTGTTGAAGCATTCGGCAATACCGTATCTAACAACGCTGCTTTAGCACAATTGTTAAGCGGTAACACCGACAGAGCTGCTGCTATCTTGGAAAACATCAGCGAAAAAGACGCTAACACCTATTACCTAATGGCTGTATGCGCGGCTCGCGAAAACAACCTAGAAAAAGTTTGCTCTTCGTTGAAATCGGCTGCTGGTATCTGCAAGAAAAAAGCTGCTGATGCTGCTACCGACCTAGAATTTGCTAAATTCTGGTTGCTAGACGAATTTAAAGCTGCTATTCAATAAGCATATTTTTAACTAAAAAAGACGGGATAATCGATTGGTTATCCCGTTTTTTTGTATTTTTGCATTCACGCACTGATAGTTAAATTTTGGCATGAAAAAGACACTTTACTTCTTCCTTTTGCTTGTAAGCCTAACATCTTGCCTACCAGAAGATGTGGTTTTACAATCCAGCCCCCATATTAAAAATTTTTCATTTAGCAGCCACCTAGCTGTTCCTGGTATAGAAAAAATAAAATTCACAGTCGATAGCATCAATTGTGTTATTTACAACGAAGACTCTATAACGTACGGGGCAGATTTAAGCAAAATGCTACCTAATATTCAATACACAGGTACACCTAAAAAAATGACTATCAACGGAATTGAATGGAACGGTACAGATAGCATTGACTTTACCTACCCCGTTAAACTGTACATACAATCGCAAAACAAAACAAACGAGGCCACCTATACCATTACCCTCAACCAACACCAAGTAGACCCAGAGCAAATTGTCTGGGAAAATATACCTGCCTTCCATTTATCCGTTGCAGCCAAAAACATTCGTTGCGTTTCTACCCAACAAGACTTGTATTTATTTACAGAAAACAACACAGAAACACCCCAAGGACATATACACGGGCTTACACAAGGAGACAATTGGGTGTTTATTGGAGATTATACCACACCTATCAATACCTCATCTATCGAAGTGTTTGGCAACCAAATTTACGCACTATCTACCGACGGAAATACGCTATATCGCTTAGACAATTATGAATGGCAGGCCATAGCTTCCTTTACCGAAGGTGCCATGACCGATATCATTGGAAGCATTGGCAATAAATTGTATATTTTGTACACATTGCAAGAGCAAACCTTGTTAGCCTCTTACAACGGATCACAATTATTACCCGAGGTAGGAGCAATTCTTCCCGCATCCTTTGCCCCTACTCACTACGCAAAGTTAACGGCCAACAACATTATCTTCTTGCTAGGAGGAAATGCAAATGGTCAAGTTCAAAACAGCATTCTATCGTCCGACAACGGATACTATTGGACCAACATTGCCAATCAAGCAGAAAAATTCTGCTTTAGCGCACGTACCGGTGCCGCAGCCACCTATTACTGTAAGGCCATCTATTTATTTGGAGGATACGACAACGCTGGCCAAGACATTACCACTCACTGCTATTCTAACAACAATGGTTACTCTTGGACAGCATTAAACAGCCAACAAATGCCTCCTGCCACCTACTCTTACGTAGAAGGCACCAATGCACTTACATTCAATAACTACATTTGGCTAGTAGGCCTAAAAGAAGCGAACAAGCAACAGGTGGATCTTTGGAAAGGGCGCATCAGAAAAGTCGATTTTATTCGCCAATAACATGCAAAAAACAGCCGTATTTGCCGGATCGTTCAACCCCTTTACACAAGGGCACGCCAACATAGTAGAAAGGGCGCTTCGCCTTTTTGATAGGGTCATTATAGCCATTGGCGAGAATAGCGACAAAGAAAAATCGGAGCAAGGCATCGTAAGCAACATTGAGCAGTTGTACCAAAACAATCCTCAAATCAAAGTTATTCAATACAATTGCTTAACTGCCGACCTACTGCAAAAAGAAAATGCCACGTGCATTATCCGTGGCATTAGAAATGAGACCGATTTGGCTTACGAGCAAGAAATAGCCAAGGTCAATTATACTTTCTTTGGGGTTGAAACCATCTTTTTACTAGCCGATCCTGCGCTTAAAGAGGTTTCCTCTAGCATTGTACGCGAATTAAAGAAATACGGGAAAGATGTTTCGTCGTATCTTCCCCAACAAGATTAAAGCATTGCTGAAATTTTGCTAACGCGCGCCAAGTGACGACCGCCTTCAAAATCGGTTTGAAGGAATGCTTCAATAATCAATTCAGCTGTAACTTGACTAATAAAACGTGCAGGAATCGACACAATGTTTGCATCGTTGTGTTGACGTGCCAATTTGGCCAACTCTACTTGCCAACACAATGCAGCACGCACGTTTTTGTATTTGTTAGCCACCATGCTAACACCATTACCACTACCGCAAATAGCAATACCGAAATCGAATTTTCCGTCATTTACGTCTTTTGCCATAGGGTGAATCATATCGGGATAGTCTACACTATCACTCGAATAGGTACCAAAATCTTTCAATTCGAACAATTTGTCCGAGAAAATTTTCACCAATTCTTCTTTAAGTTCAAAACCTGCATGATCGCAAGCCACAGCAACACGTAAAGTATTTAAATCTTTCATATTAGGGGTTTTATTTAATATTTTGTTTAGTGGTACAAAAGTAATGCAAATATCACAAACCTAGCATATCGGTTTGCAAAAGTTTTTCAAATTCTTTCCAATATTGTGGATACGATTTGGTCACCACCTGTGGATTGTTAATTTTTATTTCGCTCAATTTTAATACAGCAGGAGCAAATGCCATGGCCATGCGATGATCTTCGTAAGTATCAATCACAAGTGGAGTCATAGGCAATGTCTTTTCTGCTTCCCAAGCCAAAACACCATCGGCTACTTCTCTCAACACAAAACCCATCTTTTTGCACTCGGCAATCAGGGCTGCAATGCGGTCGGTCTCCTTTATTTTTAGGTTACCCAATCCCGAGAAACGAAAAGGAACCCCCAACAGCAAACAAGCAACCACCAAAGTTTGCGCCAAATCGGGTTGCGAGGCTAAATTACAATCATAGCACGATGGCAATTGAACATCTTTGCTTGCTATAAGCACCCCTTGCGAGGTAAAAGTAGTAGTAACACCCAATGGGGCAAACAAACGCACCAATTCCGAATCGCCTTGCCAGCTATCGGCATTCAAATAAGGCAATGTTATAGAAGCATTACCGTGCAATGCCACTACAGCATACCAGTAAGAGGCTGCCGACCAATCGTTTTCTACGACAAAAGGACGTGCTTGGTAAGCTTGTGGCGCCACCTGAACAACCGTACCATCAAACGTCGATTCAATACCAAAATAGTGCATCAACGATAAGGTCATGTTGATGTAAGGAACGCTCACTACCTTGTCTGTTAGTTGCAGTGTCAAACCTTCTTGCATCAGCGGAGCTATCATCAACAAAGCCGATATATACTGACTACTAACACCACCATTAAGGGCTATTTTACCACCCTTTAACTTTTTTCCGACAATGCGAAGCGGAGGATATCCTTCCTGTTGCAAATAGGTAATATCGGCCCCTAGACTACGCAAAGCATCCACCAAAATACCAATGGGGCGCTGATGCATGCGTTCACTACCCGACAACTCCCACACGCCTTCTTTTTGTGCGTAGTAAGCGGTCAAAAAACGCATGGCTGTACCAGCAGCTCCAATGTTAGGTGCATGCGTTTGACTCGATAAAGCGCACAAAACAGCTTGTGTATCATCGCAATCGGACAAATTTTCAAGACAATGCTCAAAACCACCCAATGCAGCCACCACCAAAGCCCTATTGGCAATACTTTTGGAGGCTGGCAATTGCACCATTGCTTCCAATCTCTCGGCAGGGTGATATTTAATACAAAGCTGTTTCATTTTTTCGGTAAAATTTATGCAAAAGTACAAAAAAACTGCATCCCATAACACTATTCGCAAAAATAAAGCCAGAACAAGACACTTTGAGTTGTTAATTTGGATATTTCTGTTTATATTTGCATTGTGGATTACAAGGAATATTATTTTCTGTTGTACTCATTGAAAGAAAACAATTTTTATACATTCACTAATAACATTAAAAGATGGCAAATTTAGATTTAAGCAAGTACGGTATTACCGGAACTACTGAGATTGTACACAATCCTTCTTACGAAGTATTGTTTGCTGAAGAAACCAAAGCTGGTTTAGAAGGCTTTGAAGTTGGTCAAGAAACTGAACTTGGTGCAGTGAACGTAATGACTGGTATCTACACTGGTCGTTCACCTAAAGACAAATTCATTGTAATGGACGAAACTTCTAAAAATACCGTTTGGTGGACATCTGACGAATATAAAAACGACAACAAACCTCTTTCTACCGAATCTTGGAATGTACTTAAAGGTATCGCTCAAGATTGCCTTTCTAACAAAAGATTGTTTGTTATCGACGCATTCTGCGGTGCCAACGCTGACACCCGTATGTCGGTTCGTTTCATCATGGAAGTAGCATGGCAAGCACACTTTGTTAAAAACATGTTCATCCGTCCTTCTGAAGAAGATTTGGCTAACTTCGAACCTGACTTCATCGTTTACAACGCTTCTAAAGCTAAAGTTGAAAACTTCAAAGAACTAGGTTTGAACAGCGAAACTGCAGTTGTATTCAACTTGACCAGCCGCGAACAAATCATCCTTAACACTTGGTACGGTGGTGAAATGAAAAAAGGTATGTTCTCTATGATGAACTACTACTTGCCTTTGAAAGGTATCGCTTCTATGCACTGCTCTGCTAACTGCGACATGAACGGCGAAAACACCGCTATCTTCTTCGGTTTGTCTGGTACTGGTAAAACCACCCTTTCTACCGATCCAAAACGTCGCTTGATTGGTGACGACGAACACGGTTGGGACGACAACGGCGTATTCAACTTTGAAGGTGGTTGCTATGCAAAAGTTATCGGTTTGGACAAAGTTAGCGAACCTGATATCTTCGGTGCTATCAAACGCAACGCATTGCTAGAAAACGTTACTGTTGCTGCCGATGGTACCATCGACTTCAACGATAAGAGCGTTACCGAAAATACCCGTGTTTCTTATCCTATCGAACACATCAACAACATTCAACCAGGTTCTACCGCTCCTGCTGCTAAGAACGTAATCTTCTTGTCAGCTGACGCATTTGGTGTATTGCCTCCAGTGTCTATCTTGACTCCAGAACAAACCAAATATTACTTCTTGAGTGGTTTCACCGCTAAATTGGCAGGTACCGAACGTGGTATTACCGAACCTACTCCTACTTTCTCTGCATGCTTTGGTCAAGCATTCTTGGAATTGCACCCAACCAAATATGCTGAAGAACTAGTTAAGAAAATGGAACAATCAGGTGCTAAAGCATACTTGGTTAACACTGGTTGGAACGGTACTGGCAAACGTATCTCAATTCCTGATACTCGTGGTATTATCGACGCTATTTTGGACGGCTCTATCTTGAAAGCTGAAACCAAAAAAATCCCTATGTTCGACTTCGAAGTACCAACCGCTCTTCCTAACGTAAATCCAGCTATCTTGGATCCTCGCGACACTTACGCTTGCGCTTGCGAATGGGAAGAAAAAGCAAAAGACTTGGGTGCTCGCTTCATCAAAAACTTCGCTAAATACGAAGGTAACGAAGCTGGTAAAGCATTGGTTGCTGCTGGTCCTCAATTGTAATTCTAACTACAGAATACAAAATCAAAGGGCGGTTCTATTGGAACCGCCCTTTCTATTTCTTCGAGACTGAATTGAAAGCATACTTAAGCGTAATGCTTCCCTTCAAATATACCTTTTAATTCAACTGCGTTTACATACGGAGTTTCAAGCCTGCCAATAGTGTATCCAACTTAAACGAGAATACGGCATGCATCTCTCCAGCCATGCAAAAACCACACTTATCGCAAACACCTGCTGTTTTGCCAGCACATTCGGTTAAGTGCATACCATCGGCCAAAATAAAGTTGGTTACCCAACATTGCTTAGGGAAATTATTGTGCTTCATAAGCTTCAATCCCGAAACAGAGTTCATAATAGGATACCCTTTCTTTTTATAAGCAATAATTTTATCGACAATGGCTTCGCGTTTAGCTTGTTCCAACTCCAACGATTCTGTTCCCGGGAACGGGGTATGAAAGTTAAGCGATATCGATTTGATAGATGGATTGGCTTTTGCATACTCAATGGCATCGTCTACCGACTCGTAATTTAAAGCATTAATCACCATATTTACGCTCAAGGCCTTATGCTTGGCTTCGGCTATATTCTTCTCTAGTTTTTCAAAGGCACCCTCGCCCCTAACGGCATCGTGATAACTACCTACTCCATCCATGCTCACCCAAATAGAATCGGCTTTGCTGCCCGCAAACGAACGTTGCGCATTGGTAGTAATGGTACACGAATAAAAACCAATTGCTTTGGCCAAATCTATCAAGTCATTAACCGTTTTATCGCCATCGCGCCAAAGGGTAGGTTCTCCTCCTTCAAAATCGACAAAGCGAGAGCCTAATTGGTAAGAATACTCCAACTCTTTTCTTACTTGTTCGTAACTCATCTTAATAGGTGATACCTCATCGTACACACTACAATGTTTACAACGCAAGTTACATTTATTGGTAATGAACAATACGGTCTGAAGCGGAGCGGTTCTACCCAAAAAGCGAGCGCGCAAGAACCATTGACCTAAATAAAAATAATGAAATGGATTTATCATAAACAGAAATTTACTATCATCAACAATAAACAGAAGAATGTTACCAAGTTACGACACAAATACCAACGTATCATGAACCAATCAATGCCTGCCTCTTTTATCTTGTCCCAACGTTCCATAGGTCCCATCCACCAACGTGGGGTTTGATTGATAGGTTTATCATTGACAAAGCGTACCAACGAATAGAACAAATATACCGCCATGGGGAAAAGCAACCATACCACCAAATTCCATGGCGACAAAACTTGCATTATCACCAATACAGTTAGAATGACAAAGGGTGCAAAATTACAAATAGCCGACACTACTAATTGTGCTATGGGCGAGAACAGACGAGCAAAAGTCATTTTACCTATCTCTTTATCGGGAATAATATCCATAATAGCATGGCTGTAAACAATGTTCATTACCAAAAGACCCACCGCTATAGATACCCACAAAACTTCTACTCCGTAGCTACCTACACCACCGGCCGACATAGCAACACCTGCCATCAACATGGGACCAAACATAATGCCAATTAACAATTCTCCTAACCCATAATAACCTAATCGCAAGGGCCATCCCGAGTAAGAAAGTCCTAAAATACCAGCAGCCAAGGCCACGTAGACAATGGTAATTCCTCTGTACAACCAGATAACGCTACCACAAGCTATACCCAAAAGTAAGAAAATAATAATGGCATTGCGCAATTGACTTACTGTAGCCTGACCAGAAGTTAAGTAACTACATTTAGCTATACGCGAACGCATACCTTTATCGGCCAATTGCTGGCGAACATTTCCTTTGTCTTTTAAATAATCAAAATAATCATCGGCCAAGTTCATACCCAAATGGGCAAAACAAGCACCCACCACGGCTAAAATAGACAACACCGGACAAAACCAGGGACTATCTGACACCATTGACACAGCCAACAAGGCTGGCAACAAACTTTGTGGCAACGCTACATATCGTGCATTATCAATCCAAAATTTAATTCTCATTTTAAATATAATTAGCTGTGTATGATTTTTTTATAGATTTCAATCCTTCTACTGGGCCCTCGTATATAACGTAACCACCTTTATCCCCTCCTTCTGGGCCCAAATCGATGATATGATCGGCTTGTTTAATCACATCTGTGTTGTGTTCAATAATAATGAGGGAATGACCTCGCTGTATTAAACGTTGAAACGCTTGCATAAGCGTAGCTATATCCGAAAAATGCAATCCTGTGGTAGGCTCATCAAAAATAAACAGTTTATGTCCTGGGGCATCGGTAGCCAAGAAGGAAGCCAACTTAACGCGCTGACTCTCACCACCCGACAAAGTAGATGAAGGCTGTCCTAATTTTATATATCCTAAACCTACTTCTTGCAAAGGTTTTAGCTTTCTTACAATAAGTTGGGGCAAACTGGCCATATCTTCCGAAAAGAACTCAATGGCCTGATTAACCGTCATTTCCAATACCTCGTAAATATCTTTTTGACGGTATTTTACCTCTAATATATCCGATTTATATCGTTTTCCATGGCAAGCGTCACACGTTAGTACCACATCGGCCATAAACTGCATCGGTACGGTTATTACGCCTTCGCCCTGACAAACATCGCAACGTCCACCTTGCGAATTAAACGAGAAATAACCTGGGGTATAGCCCATTTGCTTGGCCAAAGGTTGCTCGGCGAAAAGTCGCCTAATTTCGTCGAATGCTTTGAGATATGTTGCTGGATTAGAACGTGTTGACTTACCAATTGGGTTCTGATCTACCAACTCTACATCGGTTAGCAAATGTAAACTTCCTTGTACTTTTAAACAACTGCCAATATGGTCAACAACTCCCCCATAATGCCTTTTTAGTGCTGCATAAAGCACATCGCGCACCAAGGTAGATTTTCCCGAACCCGAC
>JAZRBL010000097.1:0-14227 GCA_045635045.1 Candidatus Enterocola sp.
ACATACCGACGCCTGCATCTAGCCAATCTTGTGGGTATGCACCCAGCACAAAGGTACATTCAAACATCACCCACATAAATAAAAGGAAGATGGGATACCCTAAAAACTTATTGGTAACAATGGGGTCTAAAATGTTGGTAAGTCCCGACGATTTGCGTTTGGGCTCTGTGTAAGTTTCGTTTAAGGCCCCGCTAATAAAGCCATATTTGGCATTGATAATGGCCGATTCGCAGTCTTCGTCTAGTTCTTCTTCTATGTGTGGAACAATTTTACTTTTGTAATCGAGGATTTCTGTTGCGTTGGGCAAGGTCTTTACAAACTCTTCGGCGCCTTTGTCGTTTTCTAATAATTTAACGGCAAAGAAACGGCTAGAAAAGTGGTTTTTATAATCGCTCGATTGTTTGATAAGTTTGTTGATGCGGTTAATGGCAATTTGTAAGTCGCCGCCGTGGTTAATGTGAATGTGTTTAACCACCGGGTTGGTACCTTCGTAGGTGCTAATTACCGCATCGAAGAGTTCGGTAATGCCGCTGTCTTTGGTAAACCCATCTTTAGCTTGGGTAGGCACAATAGACATACCCAACATGCTAGAAAGTTCTTGGTAGTTTAGTTTAGCACCGCTTTTTTCTAACTCATCGTACATACTAAGGGCAATTACCATGGGTATGTCCATGTCGATAAGTTGGGTGGTAAGGTATAGGTTTCTTTCTAGGTTAGATGCCGATACCACGTTGATGATAATATCGGGGTCTTGTTCCATGATGTGTTTGCGAACAAACACCTCTTCGGGCGAATAGGCAGTAAGCGAGTAGGTGCCAGGCAAATCAAAAATGTTTAGCCGATAGCCTTTGTAGTCAATGTTGCCCTCTTTGGCATCGACCGTTACACCGGTGTAGTTGCCTACATGTTCGTGCTTGCCCGATGCTATGTTGAAAAGGGATGTTTTGCCTGCGTTGGGATTGCCTACCAAGGCAATGTTGATGGTATTGCCTTTGTTTTTGGCAATGGTAACGATGTCGTTGTCTTGAATGGCACTATATTGGTCGGATTTGATGGTGGCATCTTTCTGGTTCATGCCTACTACCTCAATTAAGGCCGCTTCGTTTCTTCGTAACGAAACTTCGTAGTCCATCACTTTGTAGTTGATGGGGTCTTTAAGGGGTGCGCCCATAAGCACTTCTACCTTTTGGCCCCTAACAAAGCCCATCTCAATGATACGTTTGCGGAATTTTCCCGTACCATGTACTTTTGATATAATGGCGTTTTCGCCTGTTTTTAAGTCGGATAAATACATAATTCAAGGGTCAAAATTACGTTATTTCTGCATAGATTCCTAATTTTAGAACGATAATGTATAGCCAATGCCTATTAGGTGAAAGTAGCTATCTGGTGTGTGAGAGAATTCATAGTACAATCCCAAGGTATTGTGTTCGTTTACAGCCCAATCTAGCCCTGCTCTGTAGCATAATTCGTCGTACCAAGATGCGGGTGCAGCCTCTAATGGATTGGTCATTTCGACGTAGGCATAGGGCGATAAAGACGTTTCTGGAATGGCATATGCTAGGGTTAGTTTAGAAACTAAATGCCATAAATAGGCATTTTCGGGTACTGCGTACGTCATTTGGCCTGTTTCTTGGAGTGATAACGAAAAATCACCTAAACTAACTTGGGGCATGGCCGATAGTTTTAGTACATGCTCCATGCAGGTAGCGTTTGCGTATAAAAATTCGTAGGCCGCTTCTAGTGCGATGTTAGGATGTGGTGTGTAAGCCGCTCCTATAACCGTATTACAAGCATCAAACAAACCGTTTTCTGGGGTTAAAAAGTTGGCAAAAGTAAGTTCTTCGCCTAAAAATAAGGTAACTTCTTCTGCGGGTGTGTAGGTAACGTAAACATCTAGTTCGCCGCCCATGTTGGTTTCTTTAGAGGGGTTGCTTGCCCATAGTGCTGCGCTCAGTGCACAAAATAAAATGGAAAAGAGTAGTTTAGATTTCATGTTAGTATAATTTATGGTTTTGTTCCGTGATTCGAATGCAAAGGTAGAACTATACTGTTTTTGTAACAATCCCAAAAATAAATGAATTTTTATCCCTAAAAATGGGGATGCGGAGGGGTTATTTTACCTCAATGATGCCATTTTGAAGGGCGTAGATGGTAAGACCTGCCAACGATTTGATGCTGGTTTTGGCCGTGATGTTTTTGCGGTGCGAAATAACCGTATGGGTGCTGATGTGTAGTTTATCGGCTACCTCTTTGTTGGAATAGCCTTCTAGTAATAGGCGAAGTACATCTATCTCTCTTTCTGATAATTCGATGTTCGCTTTCTTGTCTTCGTTTAGGGTAGGGGTGGTTTCAATGTTCTCTTTCCCTTCAAAGTTTTCTACCAAAGGAATGAGTACGGTGTCTTCTATTAACGTGTGAATCTTTAAATCTTGCTCTAAATCGAATAAACAGTGCAGTAGTTTGCGCCTAAGATGGTTCTCGTTATCATCAAAGGGTAGGTATTTAATAAGCAGTCCTTTAAGGTCGGCTAATTTATCGTCAATGTTGTCGTGGTGTTGTTTGTATTCGGCTATGCTATAGTTGCCTGTATTGGGCTCGTTATTGGCCATAGCAATCATGTAGGGAAATACAATGTTGTTTTCGTAATCAAAGTGCTTCTTTACTTCTTCAATGTAATTTTGTACAAAGTCATTTAGCAAATGGATGCCTGCACAGTTGGTTTCTTCGGCTATTTGTTTTACAATCCTTACTATTTTAGCGGCACGCTCGTTAAGGTAATAATGGTGGCTGTTTTGAAGATACCTAACCATGCACTTAATGTCGTTGCTGTTGTAATGGGGAATTTGGCTAGGAATTTGGTTGGCAAATAAACTAGCAAAGTGCAGGTATAAATTGGGGTTAATGTTGTATTCTTGACATATTTTTTCTACGGTTTTCTCTTTAACAATAAAGGGAATACCCAAATGTTCTAAGAGCAACACTTGCTTAAAATCTTGCTCTACAATGTCTGCAATTTTTAGTTCTTTAGTAAACAACATGGTGGGCAAAAGTACTACAAAAAGAACGGATTAGCAATCCCCATTTTTGGGGATTTTACTTAACCCCGGTGTATTGTCGGTAAATGGTATTGTACGCTTTGCTTTCTAAATATACGGCCAGCCAAGCATTGATGCTATCGCACAAGATGCGTGTATTGGGATTGAGTGCCCACGAATAGTTTTGTGTAAAACTAATGGCAGTACTCATATCAAGGCCGTTAAATTCCGGATTTTTGAGCAATACCCTGGCAACAAACTCGTCGCATACGGCATAGTTGATGTGGCGCTGTACCAACATATTTAGTAAATCGGTAGGTACGGCATTTTGTATTTCTTTGATGTAGATACTATCGCCAATTTCTGAAGATAAATTGTTAAGGCGCTGACGGTAGAAAGCGCCAGGAAGTATGTATACTTCTTGATTGGCGAGTTCTAATTGGTTGCGAATAAAAGCGATGCTGTCATTTTTATCTTCTTTGCGCTGAATGAGCATTTGTCGGCTGGTAAAAACAGGAATAGAGTAGCTAATTTTTTGGCGCATTTGGTTGTAGATGGGAATGTGCCACGCTAAAATATCTACCTTGTTTTGTAAAAGCGAGTCGATGGCTGCCGATAAGTTGGGTTCGTTGATAAATTCAACACGGTCTATGTGATGATCTAGGGCAAATTGTTTAATCATAAGTGCTTGTAGCCCCGCAATGCTATCAATATCCACTACTTGGTAGCTCATGGTGTTGGGCTCTACAATAACCCGTAGGGTGTTAACTTGCTTGATGCGAGCGTAGTCGGTTTTGCGTTGGTACGACCTAGCAAATAGCACAAATGAGAGAATAATGAGAGCAATAATAACACAGCCCCCTCCAATAAAAAGGTGCTTACGTTTGGCCATTTTCTTTTCTATCTCATTCATAGGTATTAATCGTAAAAATTCCATGATAAGCCGCACTTAATCATGCCCGGATTAAGCGGATAGTGAGGTACTGAATAGTAGGTAGGTGTCATGAACGTTTGTGATAGGTTGTAGTACATGACAAAGAATCGAAACTGTTTGAGGTGTAGGTTGAGGTACACGTTCATAAGCGGATAGTTGCCTACCAATGTGGTGTTTTGCAAATGGAATTGTCCCGTGGCGGGCATGTATGCGTTGGCATAGTAGGCCGTGTTGTAGCGGCAATCAACCCCTAGTTGGAAGGTTAGCAATTGCTTAAAGAATTTAGTTTTAAGGTAGAAATTGCTATAGGCCGAAATAAGAGGTAAGGGTAAAATGTCGGGTTGGCTGCTGTATTGTACCGATACTTGGTTGTCCCAATGCAACCACCAAACCGATAGGTTTAGCTTTACGTCGGCACTGATTATTTGGATAAAATGATCGGTGTCTTGAGCGGGCAGGGCATTGTGGTCAAAGTAGATGTAATTTTTTAAACCTTGCCAGCCTGCGCCAATGCTAAAATCGCAGTATTTATAGGGGATGCCAATTTTACCATAAGCACGTGCCGACCAAATGTTGTCAAAGTGATTTTCCCAAATAAAGTGGTTGGAGTAGTAATGCTCTGTAAAATAGCTAGGGTTGGTGCTTTTAACATGACCTTCGGCGTTGAGGTACATGCGCAGATTGTCTTTTTTGCTAATGCTCCACGACGAATTAAAATCGCCCGTTACATCGAATGCCAAACGTTGGTCTCTGCCCAATAAAAATACCTTGCCATTTACGCCGTATGTGGTGTTACCTTTGCGTTTAAAAAGTTCGCCCCCTACCGCCACTAAAGCTTCGGTATTGTAGGCATAGGTAGAGTCGGCCACCATGCGCATGTTGTGGTCCATGTCAATTTCGGCATAGGCGCGCACCCCAAATAGGGCCCACTTTTGAAAGCCTTCGTTCATGGTGAACGAAATGACATTCTTTAAAAAGTGATTGGCAACGGTGTCGCTGGTGACGCTATTGGAGTAGTAATTGTGTTGGTAGAACCCCTCTGTAATGGATTTTTCGAGGTATTTTTTTTGACTGTTTTCGTATTTTACGCTATAGCCAATGGTCATGGCGGGGATAAACGTAGACTTTTCGGAGTCGTTAGGGTCTTCTTGCTCGTACCCTATGTGGTATTGTCCGTTGGCGTACAAATAAAACGATTTGTATATGGACCATGCATTAGAAAGCTTAACGGGAATGTCGTATGGGTCGGCTATGCTTCCCAAGTAGGCATCGTTTAAGATACCCCCGTTTTCGAAATTTCGAAAGTTATTAAGACCGGCAATAAAGTAAACGTTCCATCGTTTGTCGCGATAGCTACCGTTGATATAGCCGTTTAAATCGTCGGACGATTGTTTGTAGAACGAACCCCTGCCGTATACGTAGTCGGCGTACAGGCCAAAGTTAAGGCGTTGGTTGGCGTTGATGCTAAAGCGACCGGTTAAATGATCTTCGCCGTGGTGTGTAAGCCCCCCTGTTGCGTACGATAGGTTGCTGTAGGGTTTTAGCGTGTTGAAGAAATAAACCCTATTGGTAGATAGGTAATGGTCGTAATAGGTATGGCGAAACAAAAAGTCGCCTGCCATATCGGTGCTGTGTCTGTCGGCAAAAATGGCCGATTGGCTAGGAAGTCCCATGTTGCCCAACCATTCTGACGCAATGGTGCGGTTGTAAGCAGGGGTAGAGGTAATTTGAAAACCTTCGGACAGGGTGTCGGGTACAGTGGCGGTTTCGGCGGCAAAGTCTTCGTTGATGAACCAGGCTTTTACCCCTTCGCCCGATGTAAGCGGGGTGGTACGAATGGAATCGTTTTGGGCATACAGCGATGTGCTAAGCAGCAATGCCCAGCCTATTAAATGTATGTACCAGATTCTCTTCATTTAGGCCTGCAAAGGTAAGCATTTTTTTTGACTTAATGGGCGCTTGTTACAAACGCCTCATGAGTTGAGGTACGATAGCGGCCTTCCAGGTAGAAAAATCGCCTGCAATGATGTGTTTGCGTGCCTCTTGGGTAAGCCATACGTAAAAAGACAGGTTGTGAATTGAGGCAATTTGCATGCCTAACAGTTCGCCTGTCATAATAAGGTGGCGCAAGTAAGCTTTGCTATAGGCGGTATCTACGTAAGCGGTACCATCTGGATCGATGGGCGAAAAGTCATTGGCCCATTTTTTGTTGTGCATGTTGAGGGTGCCTTGCAAGGTAAAGAGCATGCCGTTGCGTCCGTTGCGGGTAGGCATCACGCAGTCGAACATATCTACACCGCGTTCTATCGCTTCTAATATATTGGCGGGCGTACCTACGCCCATTAGGTAACGAGGTTTGTCTTTGGGCAAAATTTCGTTTACCACCTCTATCATTTCGTACATTTTTTCGGTAGGTTCGCCTACGGCTAAGCCACCAATGGCATTTCCTTCGCAGTTTTGTTCGGCAATAAACTCGGCCGATTGTCTGCGCAAGTCGGGGTAAACGCAACCTTGAACAATGGGGAAAAAGGTTTGGTTGTATCCGTATAGGGGTTCGGTCTCTCTAAAATGATTCAATCCGCGAGTTAACCAACGATGTGTCATCTCCATCGACTTTTTGGCGTAGTCGTAAGGTGCATCGCCTGGGGTGCATTCGTCCAATGCCATGGTAATATCGGCACCAATGAGGCGTTGAATATCGACTACATTTTCTGGCGTAAATAGGTGTTTAGAACCATCGATGTGTGAGCGGAAGGTAACCCCTTCTTCTTTTAATTTTCGGGTGCCCGATAAGGAGAAAACCTGAAAGCCTCCGCTATCGGTTAAGATGGGTTTGTCCCAACTATTAAATTTGTGTAACCCACCTGCTTGACGTAAAATTTCGGTACCAGGACGCAAGTACAAATGATAGGTGTTGCCCAAAATGATTTGTGCTTTTACATCTTCTTTTAACTCGCGTTGGTGTACACCTTTTACCGAACCAACGGTGCCTACTGGCATAAAAATGGGGGTTTGAATGGTGCCGTGATCGGTGGTGATAACTCCAGCGCGTGCGTTGCTTTTAGGGTCGGTATGTTGTAGTTCAAATTTCATAATCGAGCATATCTTCGGTTAGAATAATGGTGGTTAGGCTATTAACAAGGTGGGCTTGGTAAAGGTGCTTTACTTTGATGTAATTTTCGGTAAAGCCGCTCATAAACCCTTTCTTTTGGGTTGATTCCCATAAAACGCGCCTTTCTGTTCCTAGTTGACTTTGGTAAAAGGCTTGTTTCTTTTGCGATGAGAGTTGCAAGAGTTGGTGGCTTCGCTGTTTTTTTTCTTGCGGCGAAACTTTGTGTGGGATGCGCAAAGCAGCGGTGCCAGCGCGTTCTGAATAGCTAAATACGTGTAGCTCGCTAATAGGTAAAGATTCGATGAAATGGAGCGATTTGGCAAAAAACGCGTCGGTTTCGCCACGCATGCCCACAATTACATCCACCCCAATAAAGGCATGGGGCATTTTTTGTTTGATGAGCTGTATTTTATGGGCAAACAAGGCGGTGTCGTATCGGCGATGCATCAGTTGCAGCACCTCGTCGCTACCGGCTTGCAAAGGAATATGAAAGTGAGGAGCAAAGCGTTTGCTCGAGGCAACAAAATCGATGATTTCATCGGTTAAAAGATTGGGTTCTATGGACGAAATGCGAAAACGTTCAATGCCTTCTACTTGGTCTAAAGCTTGTAGTAACTGAAGGCAAGTTTCGCCGGTAGATTTGCCAAAGTCGCCTATGTTTACGCCGGTTAAAATGATTTCTTTTCCGCCGTTTTGGGCTACTTCTTGCGCTTGTTTTACCAAATTGGCAATGGCGCCGTTACGGCTACGGCCACGGGCGTAGGGTATGGCACAGTAGGTGCAAAAATAATCGCAACCATCTTGTACTTTAAGAAAATGACGGGTGCGGTCTTCGGCCGAACAAGATGGGTGAAATGGGGTCATTTTGCGGGTGTCGCTAACCAGTATTTCGCTGTCGTTGGCCAATAAATGAGAGGGGATTTCAAACTTATCGTTAGCCCCAAGAATTTTATTTACCCCTTCAAATTGGGCTATTTTTTCGGCACTTAATTGGGCATAACAACCGGTTACTACCAAGTAGGTGTTGGGGTAGGTGCGTCTTATTTTATGGATGGTTTGTCGGCATTTTTTGTCGGCACTATCGGTTACAGTACACGTGTTAATGATGCAAATGTCGGGCTGTTCGTTTTTTTCTGCTTTGCGAAACCCGTTTTTGATAAGGGTTCTTCCAATGGACGACGATTCGGCAAAGTTAAGTTTGCATCCAAGGGTGTAAAAAGCGAATGTTCTAACCGTATTCATCGTGTTTATGCTTTCTTTTGTAAAGGGAATAAGGGTTGGTTGCCCCATTCTTTTTGAAATATTATCACGTACATTAAACCAGCCGAAAAGACACCAATAACAGAGCCAGCTAAAACGTCATCTACAAAGTGCTGCGATAGGTAAATGCGCGAGTAGCCGCCCAACCATCCCATTATTACTAAAATAAATTGTACCCAACGATATTTACTTGGCGTGATGGCCGCTATACAGGCGCACAAAGCAAAAGTGGCCGATGTGTGCCCAGAAGGGAAACTGTGGTAAGCATCCCATATCTCAACGCCATCTACCGTAGAAGGTAAAGTCATTCCTGCTTCCCTAAAATAGGTAAGAGGACGTGGGTGGGCACAGGTGTATTTTAAAACTTGGGTGATAATGGCCGTAACACCTTGTGTAAGTACAATAAAAATACCTTGTCGTCTGTTAAACAGTAACCATGCTATGCCCAAATAAACAGGAAAACCACCTCCAATGTAGGTAAAATACTTAAAAAATACGTCCAACCATGGTGTGTGATAACTATTGAGTAGGTAATGGGCGTTTATTCTTGAATATTCAAGGGCGATAAGCAAAAAAACGAACCAAACCATAGC
Organism: Candidatus Enterocola sp.; assembly: GCA_045635045.1. GTDB lineage: Bacteria > Bacteroidota > Bacteroidia > Bacteroidales > Paludibacteraceae > Enterocola. Next base: position 8,938 of record JAZRBL010000097.1, read on the forward strand.
AAAAGCACTAAGGAATGGTCCGTTGTTTTTTTTGTATGACAAATAGGTTTCTTTCAAAGCGTTAAAAGACCAATTAGTCGATAAAATTAGTAGTTGTTTTTCTTTACTTCGAAGTAGGCTTGTGGGTGCGCGCAAGCTGGGCATTCTACAGGCGCTTCGGTTCCGTTGCAGATGTAACCACAGTTACGGCATTGCCAAGTAACTTCTTGGTCTTTTTTGAATACTTTGCCTTCTTGCATGTTTTTTAAGAATGCCAAGTAGCGTTGTTCGTGCATAGCTTCTACGGTTGCAATGTTGCGGAAGGTAAGGGCAATTTGTTCAAAACCTTCTGCTTCTGCAATGTCGGCAAATTTAGGATAGTCGGCAGCCCATTCTTCGTGTTCGCCTGCTGCAGCAGCAATTAGGTTGTCGATGGTTTTGCCAATAACACCTGCAGGATAAGAAGCGGTAATTTCTACCATGCCACCTTCTAAATACTTGAAGAATTTTTTAGCGTGTTCTTTTTCTTGTTCTGCTGTTTCTAAAAAGTTAGCGGCAATTTGTTCGTAACCTTCTTTTTTTGCTACGCTAGCAAAAAAGGTGTAACGGTTGCGTGCTTGGCTTTCGCCTGCAAATGCGATAAGCAAGTTTTTCTCTGTTTGTGTTCCTTTAATTGATTTCATCTTGTTGTTGATTTGTTGATTTGTTGATTGTCGCTTGTCGCTTGTCACTTGTCGCTTGTTACTTGTAATTTGGTTACAAGGAGAAGCGATTGGTGATGTACGAGTTTTGATTTACAAAGATAAAACAAAGTTTTAATCTAGAAAATCATTTACGATTTTTTAATTTAATAGGTGTATTTGGTCAATTAGAGATTTTTCATTATTTTTGTAAGGTTTTTGCCGATAAAATCATTTAATCAATTTATAATTTATCAATTTAAAAAACTATGTGGTTAATTAATTCATCCATTGGACGAAAAGTTGTGATGAGCATCTCGGGAGCCGCTTTGGTGTTCTTCCTTTTGTTTCACGCAGCAATGAACCTTGTTGCAATTGTCTCTGAAGAGGGTTACAACATGATTTGTGAGTTTTTGGGCGCAAACTGGTATGCACTTGTTGCTACTGCAGGTTTGGCATTCTTGGTGGTGGTGCATATTTTGTATGCTTTCTACATTACCATGCAAAACTACCGTGCACGTGGTAAAGAACGTTATGCAGTATCGGCTCGTCAAGCTGACGTAGAATGGTCTTCTAAAAACATGTTGGCATTGGGCCTTATTATTGTGTTGGGCTTGGGCTTGCACTTGTTCAATTTCTGGTACAAAATGCAATTTGCAGAAATTTTGCACATGGCAGGTGTAGAATCGGTTGATATTGCTAATGCAACCAACGGTGTGTATTGGATTCAAGAAACTTTCTCTTGCCCTGTTTATGTGGTATTGTATTTGGTATGGTTGGGTGCTCTTTGGTTCCACCTTACTCACGGTGTATGGTCTGCACTACACACCTTGGGCTTGAATAATAACACTTGGATGCCACGCGTTAAATGCATTTCAAACATTGTATCTACTTTGGTAGTATTGATGTTTGCCTCTGTGGTGGTTTTCTACTTTGTTAATTCGCTAATCTAATCAGTAATCAAAATAAAACTATTATATGGCTATAAAAACCGCTAAACAAGAATTGGCTGAAGCAGCTGAACTTGTTAAAAATACAGTTGTTGATGCTGTATTAGAGGCTAAAGAAAAAGCAGAAGAAGTAGTGAAAGAGGTAGCAAAAGAAGCTGCTAAAGCGTTGAGAGCTACTACCGCTCCTACCATCGATGCTAAAATTCCAGAAGGTCCTTTGGCAGAAAAATGGAGCAACTACAAAGCTCACCAAAAATTGGTTAACCCTGCGAACAAACGTCGTTTGGATGTAATTGTAGTAGGTACTGGTTTGGCTGGTGCTTCTGCTGCTGCTTCGTTGGCAGAAATGGGATTTAATGTATTGAACTTCTGTATCCAAGACTCTCCACGTCGTGCACACTCTATTGCTGCACAAGGGGGTATCAATGCTGCTAAAAACTATCAAAACGACGGTGACTCTGTTTACCGTTTGTTCTACGATACCATCAAAGGTGGTGACTACCGTGCACGTGAAGCCAACGTTTATCGTTTGGCAGAAGTTTCAAACAACATCATCGACCAATGTGTTGCTCAAGGTGTACCTTTTGCACGCGAATACGGTGGTTTGTTGGATAACCGTTCGTTTGGTGGTGCGCAAGTATCGCGTACTTTCTATGCGAAAGGTCAAACCGGTCAACAATTGTTGTTGGGTGCTTACTCTGCACTAAGCCGTCAAATTGGCAAAGGCAAAGTGAAAATGTACTCTCGCTACGAAATGTTGGACGTTGTTGTAATTGACGGTCGCGCTCGTGGTATCATTGCTCGTAACTTGGTTACTGGCCGTGTAGAACGTTTCTTTGCTCACGCAGTAGTTGTAGGTACCGGTGGTTATGGTAATGCATTCTTCTTGTCTACCAATGCTATGGCATCGAACGGTTCGGCAGCTATGCAAATGTACCGTAAAGGTGCTTACTTTGCTAACCCTTGCTACGCTCAAATTCACCCCACTTGTATTCCTGTACACGGTGCTTTCCAATCAAAATTGACCCTTATGTCGGAATCGTTGCGTAACGATGGTCGTATCTGGGTTCCTAAAAAATTGGAAGATGCTAAAAAATTGCAAGCTGGTACATTGAAAGGTCGTGATATTCCAGAAGAAGACCGTGATTACTATTTGGAACGTCGTTATCCTGCATTCGGTAACTTGGTACCTCGTGACGTAGCTTCGCGTGCTGCTAAAGAACGTTGCGATGCTGGTTATGGTGTTAACTCAACTGGTTTGGCTGTATTCTTGGATTTCTCTGACGCTATTAAACGTTTGGGCAAAGACGTAGTAGAAGCTAAATATGGTAACTTGTTCCAAATGTACGAAAAGATTGTAGACGAAAACCCATACGAAGATCCAATGATGATTTTCCCTGCTATTCACTACACCATGGGTGGTATTTGGGTTGACTACGAACTACAAACTTCTGTTAAAGGTTTGTTCTGTATTGGTGAAGCTAACTTCTCTGACCACGGTGCTAACCGTTTGGGTGCTTCTGCATTGATGCAAGGTTTGGCAGATGGTTACTTTGTATTGCCTTACACCATTCAAAACTACTTGGCAGACCAAATTTCGGTTCCTCGCATGAGCACCGATCTTCCTGAATTTGCCGAAGCAGAAAAAGCAGTTCAAGATAAGATTGATAAATTAATGGCTATCCAAGGTCAACGTTCGGTAGATAGCATCCACCGCGAATTGGGCTTGGTAATGTGGGACTTTGTAGGTATGGGTCGTACCAAAGAAGGTTTGGAAACCGCTCTTACCAAAATCAAAGAAATTAAGAAAGAATTCTGGAGCAACGTATTCATTCCTGGTAAAGCAGACGATTTGAACAACGAATTGGAAAAAGCACTTCGTTTGTCTGACTTTATTGAAATTGGTGAGTTGATGGCCCGCGACGCATTGATGCGCGAAGAATCGTGCGGTGGTCACTTCCGCGAAGAATACCAAACCCCCGAAGGCGAAGCTCTTCGTCAAGACGACAAATTCTCGTTCGCTTCTTGCTGGAAATACACTGGCGACGATCAAGAACCCGAATTGTTGAAAGAAGAACTTAACTACGAATTTGTTAAACGTCAAACCAGAAACTACAAATCTTAAGCCATGGAAAAAGCAATTAATATAACATTAAAAGTATGGCGTCAAGCTGGCCCTAAAGCAAAGGGTGGTTTTGAAACCTATGAACTTAAAAATATTAGCACCGACAGTTCTTTCTTGGAAATGTTGGACGTACTAAACGAACAATTGGTAAGCGAACGCAAAGAACCTATTGCATTTGACCACGACTGTCGCGAAGGTATTTGCGGTATGTGCTCGCTATACATCAACGGACATCCTCACGGACCTGACGCTGCTGTTACTACTTGCCAATTGCACATGCGTAAATTCAACGATGGTGATACCATCACTGTAGAGCCTTGGCGTTCTAACGCATTCCCTGTAATCAAAGACTTGATGGTAGACCGTGGTGCTTACGATAAAATTATCCAAGCCGGTGGTTTCGTATCAGTAAATACAGGTGGTGTACCTGATGCTAACGCAATTCCTATTCCTAAAAAAGACGCTGACGAAGCAATGGATGCTGCATCTTGCATTGGTTGTGGTGCTTGCGCTGCTGCTTGTAAAAATGGTTCAGCTATGTTGTTCGTTTCTGCTAAAGTAAGCCAATTGGCTTTGTTGCCTCAAGGTAGAGTAGAAGCTGCTGCACGTGCTAAAGCCATGGTAGCTAAAATGGACGAACTAGGCTTTGGTAACTGTACCAACACCGGTGCTTGTGCTGCTGAATGTCCTAAATCGGTATCGCTATCTAACATTGCCCGCTTGAACCGTGAGTTCTTGTGTGCTAAATTCAAAGACTAGCATTGAGTTAGGAGGGTAATCAAATCGGTTACCCTCTAATTTTTAAAATTATAGTTTATGAAAAAGATTTTACTTTCGTTGGTAGCAGCTTTGGCATTGGTAGCTTGTGGCTCGATGCAACAAACCACTGCACCAAGTACAACTACTGGCTCGAACGAGGCGGCTACAACAACCACTTCTTCTGCTACAACCACAACAACTACTACCAATAATACTGCTAGTGGATTGGAAGCCTTGGCAGGATTGTTGGGTGGAGCACAAACCACTACGCAATCGGAAAGTTATACTGCCGGTCAACAATCGGGTGTGGCTTTGAAAGCTCTTTATACTCAATACAAGGCCGATGGCAAAATTGACTTTTCAAACTTGAGCAACATTGCTAATATTTTGAACTTGTCGGCACAAGTACAAAAAATTACCAAAGCAGAAAAAGGTACGGTTAATTATTCTGATTTTTCGCAAGGCTTAATTGCCGGTTCTGTTAACTTGGTAAACGAGCTAAACCAAGCACAAGTGGTAGAAGTGTTGACCCAGCAATTGGGCAATATTGATACCTCTAAAATTACCGAAGCGGCAGGTCAAGCACAAACTACCGTAAACAACGTAACCGAAACGGTGGGTAATATAAGCGAAACCGCATCGTCGATTATGGAGGTTATTAACTTGTTTAAATAAGTAGTGATACGATGAATGAGAGGGCTAACTTGGGTTAGCCCTCTTTTTTTGTCTAATGCGCTGATGATTAGAATATAATTGTCAGAAAATCTTGTGTTTGTTCAAAAAAAGATTATATTTGC
>JAZRBL010000098.1:0-7619 GCA_045635045.1 Candidatus Enterocola sp.
GTTAGCGATAAAAGCATATTGGGTAAAGTAGAGGCTATCTTTTTCATATTATTTATTGGCAAAACGTTTGGGCTTCATATAACGGTCAATAAGTGGGGTAGCAGCGTTCATCAGCAAAATAGCAAACGATACGCCTTCTGGGTAGCTGCCCCAAAGACGAATTATTACAGTAATAAGGCCAATGCCAACACCGTACACAATTTGTCCGCGTGGGGTCATGGGCGATGTTACGTAATCGGTGGCCATAAAAATACTACCCAATAGCAAACCACCCGAGCATAGGTGCCACAAGGCATCTTCGTATACCATGGGGTCGATGGCGTGCATAATGCTGGTAAAAATGGCTACGGTAGCCAAAATGCTAACGGGAATGTGCCACGTAATAACGCGTTTGCATAGCAAGAAAATACCGCCTAGTAGCAAGGCTATGGCCGATACCTCGCCCAAACTTCCTCCTACGTTACCTATTATGGTATTAAGAATAGGTGGTAGCATTTGGTCAAATTTCATAAAGGCTAGGGGAGTGGCTGCCGTTTGCGCATCCATATAGGCCGTTGTTAAAGGGGTAGGTACGGGCCAAGTGGTCATGGCTGCAGGAAACGAGATAAGCAAGAACACGCGTCCCACCAAGGCAGGGTTAAATAGGTTGTTGCCCAAGCCTCCGTAACACATTTTGCCAAGCCCAATGGCAGCAGCGGCACCTATAATTACCATCCACCAGGGTAGGTTAGAAGGCAGGTTCATGGCCAATAGCAAACCCGTTAGGGCAGCAGAACCATCGCTTATGCTCACCTTGGTTTTTAGCACAAAGCGTTGTATTAGTGCCTCGATGCCTACGCAAGCTACTACTGCAATAAGCCCTACTGCCAAGGCGCCTACGCCAAAGTAGTAAAGCGATACCAAATACGCAGGTAGCAGTGCTAGCAGCACATACAGCATATTTTTTTGAACAGAGTCGCCACTATGCACATGAGGCGACGAAGATACAATCCATTTATTCATATATTTTATTGACTATTTACTAGCGCGGGCGCGTATGTTCGCCATGACGGTTTGTTTGCCGTAACGAATGTAATCGAGCAAAGGTCTGTTGCTGGGGCAAGTAAACGTACAGCATCCACACTCAATGCAGTTCATTACTTGCTCGGTTTCCATATCGTCCCAAAGAGCCATTTCGCCTTGGGTGGCCAATAGGTAAGGGGCCAATCCCATGGGGCAGTTTTGCACGCATTTGCCACAACGAATGCAATTCTTTTCTTCTAGGGGTTGTGCCAGCGCTTCGGGTAGCAACAATAGTCCCGAACTGCGTTTGTTTACGGGGTGATTGGTGTGGCTATAGGTTTTGCCCATCATAGGGCCACCGCCAATTATTTTACGAGTATCGGCAGGAATACCACCCGCCATTTCCAATACCTTTTCTATAGGAGTACCAATGCGTACAATAAAGTTGCCTGGGTTGCTAACCGATGGACCGGTTACAGTCATCATCACCTCGGTAAGGGGTTTGTTTAGTTGTACCGCTTCGTATACGGCAAATGCGGTACCTACGTTTTGTACTACGCAACCTACGGCAGCAGGGATAGCGCCATTGGGCACTTTACGACCCGTCAACGCATCAATCAATTGCTTCTCACCTCCTTGTGGGTATTTCATTTGCAACGGCACCACCTCAATGCTAATCGATTCATCGGTTACTCGATTCATCGATTCATCATCGCGAAGCGATTCAACCGCATCCATCTTATTCGCCTCGATGCCAATAATTGCTTTTTTTATGTTCAATGCTTGCATTAAAATGCGTACACCCATTATCACTTCGGCAGGTTTTTCCAACATCAGTTGGTGGTTGTGCGTTAGGTAGGGTTCGCATTCCACGGCATTGATAATTAAGGTGTCTACCGTGCTGTCTTTGGGTGGGGTAAGCTTAACATGCGTAGGGAAACAAGCGCCTCCAAGGCCTACAATACCGGCATCGGCTATCTTTTTAATGATTTCTTCCGATGATAGGTTGCATTCGGTGCGAAGTTCGCTATTTGCTTGTATGTTTTCTACCCATTCGCTACCTTCTACCTTGATGTGAATGGCCATTTTCTCAAATCCCCATCCGGCGGTAAAAGTGGCAATGTTTTGAACGGTTCCCGATACCGAACTGTGTACAGGAGCCGATACAAAACCACCTGCTTGGGCTATCATTTGGCCTGCCAATACCTTATCGCCAACGGCTACAATGGGTTGCGCAGGAGCGCCAATGTGTTGCTCCAAGGGGAAGATAGCTACATCGGGCAAACCAACGGTTTGAAAGGGCTTGCGTGCCGATAGTTTATTGTCGTGCGGATGAACTCCGCCCATGTTAAACGTTTTCATCTTTCTTTACAGGAAAATTAACGGCATGAATGGCACCCGTAGGACATACGGCTACGCATTTTCTGCACAATCTACATTTGCTATCGTCTATGTATGCCACGTTGTTTTCTACCACAATGGCATCAAAATTACACTCTTTTACGCATTTGCTACAACCAATGCAAGCATTGCTACAGGCTTTGCGAGCTACAGCACCTTTGTCTTGGCTTTTGCACGCTACAAATACTTTGCGGTTTTTAGGTCCTTTTTTACGCAATTGCAATAGCAATTTAGGACAGGCCTTAACGCAAGCACCGCAAGCTGTACATTTATCTTCGTCAATAACAGGCAAACCTGTGGTAGGATCTATGTGTAAGGCATCGAATGCACATGCAACTTGGCAATCGCCAAAACCGATGCAACCAAATTTACAGCCCGTTTCGCCAGCGTAAGTAGTATGGGCAATGGAACATTTTTTTACGCCTGTGTAGGTGGTTAATTTAGGACGACATTCGGTGTTGCCGTTGCATAGCAAAACAGCCACCTTGGGTTCGGCAGCAGTAGCCTCAATGCCTAATAGCGCCGCTACGTTGTTCATTACCTCTGTTCCGCCTACGGGGCAATAATCGCGCTCCAACTTACCCGTTTTAACGCAATTTTCGGCAAACGCCCTACAACCTGCATAGCCACAACCGCCACAGTTGGCGCCAGGCAATACTTCGGCAACTTGGTCAATCAATGGGTTTTCGTACACAGCAAATTTGCGCGCTACCAAAAACAAAATGACAGCCGCAATAATGGCAATGCTCCCCAATACCACAAGCGATGTTACAATAATGTTCATACCAATTTTTCTATTTCTATTTGCAGCGGACGTGTAATGCGTTTGGGCAAGCTATACAATACCAAAATGTAAAGGGCACAAAAAGCCAGCCCACTTACAGCCGCAATTAGTTCGTTGTTAAAAAGTTGCATACATACCACTACCGATGCCATAAGCCCCACCAATGGTAGTATGTAGGCCCAAAATAGGGCAGTGTATAGTTTTTTTTGCGTGCTTACCAGTTTAACGGTTTCGCCTACCTGAAAAAGGGTAGGGTTGCTGCACGCAAGGGTTAATGTTTCGTCTTTTTTTTCGGTCGACAAGGTGCACGATGCCTGCGATGCACATCCTGCACAGGCAACTCGTTGCTCAATGCGCACCTTTACGCTATCGGTTGTTAGCTCAACAACGGTTCCTATATGTTCTAACTTACAATTATTCGCGATGCTCATAATTTGTCGCTTGTCGCTTCTAACTCCTAACTCCTAACTCCTAACTCCTAACTCCTAATTCCTAATTCCTAATTCCTAATTATTCACTCCTAACTTCTCATCGCACTTCGCTTTAAAGGCCTTAAAGTCTTCCATTTTGGATGCTGGAATAGGCTCGGCCGATGGCGACTCCATTTTTAATGGGTCGATAGGGGTGCCGTTTTTCCAAACCCTAAAGTCAAGGTGAGGACCTGTTGATGCACCTGTACTGCCCACATAACCAATAATTTGTCCTTGTTTTACGTGGCTACCCACGGTAATGCCAGGACCATATTTAGAAAGGTGCAAATAAGCAGTGGTGTAAACGCTGTTGTGTTTAATTTTTACGGTATGGCCACCACCACCTTTGTAAGCTCTAAAAATAACCTTACCATCGCCAATGGCTACAACAGGTGTGCCAGTAGGCGCAGCATAATCAACCCCTGTGTGTGGGCGAACTACCTTGTAAACAGGGTGTTTGCGAGCGTAAGAAAATTTAGACGAGATGCGCGAAAACTTAAGCGGAGCTTTTAAAAACGCTTTGCGCAAGCTACCACCGTTTTCGTCCCAATAGAAATCAACGTGCAAACTATCGTTGGTGTTGTAGCGATACGCAAAGTAATCTTGCTTGTTGTGGGTAAATTTGGCAGCATAAATTTCGTCGATGCCTACCGATACGCTATCTACGTAGCTTTCTGTATAGTAAACGGTAAACCCGTCGCCCTTTTGAATGCCAAAAAAGTCAATTACCCAGGCATAGATGTCCGATAGTTCTAGCGAAAGATTGATGTTTAGATTGTTTTTAACCGTAGCATCCCAAAGCGAAGTTTCTATAACAGCTGTTGATACTTTTTCTACTGTAGTAACTGGTTTTTGATAATGTGTAACGGCCAATGTGTCGTTTACATTAAATACCCAATGGTTTACCAACGATCCGTGGTACACAATGTAAGCAGGCGTTTGCAAGGAGTCTTGCATGCGATAAACCGTAAACTGATTGCCCGCGCGCACTTTTCTTACATCAAAAACATCGTACGATAGGGTATTAAGCCTAGCTGCTACATGACGTGGTACGCCTATGTGTTCAAATACGCCCGATAGGGTTTGTCCACTTTTTACGGTACCCACCTCGGTGGTAAAATTGTTTACAACAATGCCGTATTCGGTTTTTTGGGGCTCTGTTTTTGCTGGCTGTTCCGTTGTATTAGCGTTGTTATCGGGTGTTGAACAAGCTGTTACAAAAGCCAATAAACAACTGGCTGATAAGGTATAAAATAGGTTCTTCATCTTTTAAAAAAAATATTCTTGCAAAGTTACGATAAATAAATGAAAATATCATAAAAAAAATAGGGTAGGTTCTTATAATTTTAACGTGACCAGCCTTATAAATGATAAAATTATTAACAAAATGGCACTTTTATTTGCAAACGTTATCATTTTTACTTTCTTTTGTATTGTCTATTAAAAAAAGGGTGGAGTATGCCCTTTTTATGGAACGAAATAAAATTGTTTAACGAATAAAAAAAGAAAAAATGAAAAAGTTTGGATTTTTTGCTGCAGTAGCAGCTATGTTAATGACTTTCGCATCGTGCGAAAAAGTTGAACCTACCGCATTAGAGGTAGAAGATTTGCAAGCAAGTACCTTAAAAGGGTATGTGTATTACAACATGATCGACTCTGATGGTCTTGAAGATGGTACCGTTCCTGTTACCACTGGTGGAACCGTAAACATTGAAGTAACCGAGTTGGATGCTGCTGGAAAAGCTACTAGCAATGTGGTATTGGTTACCGCAAAAGTATCTAACACCGGTAAATACGAAGCTAGCATTCCAGTGGCTGTAGGTAAAAAAGCAAAATGCAAAGCTACTTGCGTGTTCACTGCACAAAACAACGATGCACAAACAGGTTCTAGTATAAGTTATGTTTCTACCAAAGTAACTTACAAGGCAGAAACAGAAGTTACCATTAGCTACGGCGAAACCGTAAACGGCGAAATGATTGGCGAAAAAGTAGGTTCGTTCGATGCACCTAATTTCTTTAAATAATCTTTAAATTGAATGAATCTATGAAAACAACAATAAAAGTAGCCTTGGCTTCTGTGTTATGTGTGGCAACCATGGCCGCATTTGCACAAAAACCAGAAAAAGAGGCCAAAGATTACGCTCCAAAAGTGGGCGATATGGCCATTGGTATTAATTTTAACCCTGTAGCAGCTGCACAAGGGGGTAATCCTGCATCTTTCTCTACTGTAGGTCAATTCTTGTACGGTACCGATTCAGAAGCCGGTATCATTAACTCGGCCGAAGCAAAACCCAACCAAATGTTTATTTTGGCACAACAACCCATGGTGTCTATCTCTTACAAATACCAAGTAAAAGAACACATGGCGTTTAAAGCTAGCGTTGGTTTTAGCGGTGGTTACATTACTTATCGCGAATACGTAAACGACGACAAAGCATTGGCGCTTAACCCTATGGCTGCCGATCAAGTTGCCGACGCTATTAACTTGAACTACACCGGTGGTGGTATTACAGCCGGTTTGGAGTTCTCTACAGGTAAAAACTTGCGCTTTATTGGTGGAATTGGTTTGATGTATTCGTTTGGTGGTGGCGATGTTACCTTTAATTATGGTAACCAAATGACCGCCCTAAACCAAAAACCAACTACCATGGAGAAAATTGACAAAAACATCAACGAGTTTGCTTCTAGCGGATGCACTTGGATGGATTACGGCCGTCCTATTCGCCAAAACAACGTAGGCATTAGCCAAGGCATTGGTATCTACGCTAATTTGGGTGTAGAATGGTTCTTTATGAAAAACGCATCGTTGGGTGCTACTGTCGATTTGACTCCTATTATGGTAGCTTTCCAACCACAAACCTATACTATTTACGAAGGTTACGACAAATTCCACAACGAGGTGGCTCAATACAACGACTTGGTTAGCCCAGGTAGCAGCTACTTGTTGTACGGAACCGATAACATTGGTGTAAATATTTCGTTGCATTATTATTTCTAATATATAAGGTATGAAAAAACTAGTTTCTTATATTTTTACCGCCTTTGCATGCTTGTCGATGACATTGGTAGCATGTAATCCTGGCGCAGACGAGCCTGCAGGTCCAGAAAATCCTGGTGGCGACCAACCTGATAAACCAGGTGAAGAACAACCCGAAGATCCACAACCTGTAGATTCGTTGACCCTATACTTTGTAAACGTAGACGATTGGGATCTTGTAAACGCGTATGCTTGGTTAGATGGCGTTGATAACTCGGCTATTAAAGCATGGCCAGGCGAAGCGGCCACCAAAACAGAAAAACAAGTGTATGGCAAAGACATCTATAGCTATACCATTGATGCGGCCAAAGCAAACAGAATTATCTTTAACGACGGTTCGGCCCAAACACCCGATTTAACCATTGATTCAACCAAAACCTATTATTATATAGATGCTTGGTATGCATCGCTAGAAGAAATCCCTGCTCCAGAACGTCCAAAAACCTATTACAATGCCCCCGAATACATTGATATGAGTTATGGTGTATGCTGGGCTGCATATAATGTGGGTGCTACAAGTGCCATAGAGGAAGGTAATTTCTATGCATGGGGAGAAACTACACCTAAAGCAGAAGGTGAATACAAATGGAATTACTATAAATGGAGTGCTCATGTAAACAACGATGCTAAAGAACTGACAAAATATTGCTATGATGCAGAATTTGGCTATAATGGTTATACTGATGATAATCGTGCAGTGGACCGTGTAGATTATCCTGATGTCGATAATTGGCCAGGTAAATGGACATTCCCTACAGAAAGTGACATGGCAGATTTAGTAGATCCAGAAAAGAGTACGGTACAAATTGGTTACGACTCTACCACTGTAGCAGGTACAGCTAGGGGTGTTAAGATTACAAGTAAAAAGAATGGTAATGTTTTGTTCTTCCCTTATACAGGAGTTATTGAAAATGGTTGGTTATAT
>JAZRBL010000099.1:0-5318 GCA_045635045.1 Candidatus Enterocola sp.
GCCATTTTGTAGCCAATTTGGCACCTGCGGTGGTTGTAAATGGCAACACCTACCCTACGCAGAGCAGCTAAAATTTAAGCAACAACAAGTAGTAGACAATTTAACGCGCATAGGCAAGGTGGAATTGCCCCCAATAATGCCTATTTTGGGTTCTAAACAAACCGAGTATTACCGCAATAAATTGGAGTTTACCTTTTCTAATAAAGCGTGGTTAACTACCGAGCAACTTAAAACCGTCGACCCTACCGCCCCACGCAATGCAGTAGGTTTTCACATTCCCGGCTGTTTTGACAAAGTTTTGCACATTAACCAATGTTATTTGCAAGACGATATTTCTAACCAAATTAGAAATTCCATTCACACCTATTGCCAAGAAAACGGCATTTCGTACTTCGATTTGCGCGCGCAAAACGGCATGATGCGTACGCTTATTGTGCGTACTGCCATTACCACCGGCCAATTAATGGTAATTGTGGTATTTGCCGAAGAAGACAAAGCCATTTGGGAAGGCGTTTTGAACCACATTGCCACCAACTTCCCACAAATTACCTCGTTGTTGTACATTTTAAACCAAAAGTGCAACGATACCATTGGCGATCAGGAAATTATGGTATACAAAGGCGACGATCATATTTTTGAAACCATGGAAGACCTCCGCTTCAAAATTGGTCCTAAGTCGTTCTACCAAACCAACACCCACCAAGCCTACGAACTTTACAGCGTGGTACGCAATTTTGCCGGTTTAACAGGCAACGAATTGGTGTACGACCTTTATACCGGTACCGGTACCATTGCCAACTTTGTAGCCAAAAAAGCACGCCAAGTGGTGGGCATTGAGTATGTTCCAGAAGCCATAGAAGACGCCAAAGTCAATTCGCAATTGAATCAATTAGCCAATACCCTCTTCTATGCAGGCGACATGAAAGACATCCTGAACAAGGAGTTTATTGAAAAACACGGCAAACCCGACGTTATTATTACCGACCCACCCCGTGCCGGCATGCACGAAGACGTTATTGACGCCATTTTGTTTGCTCGTCCCAATCGTATTGTATACGTAAGCTGCAACCCAGCTACCCAAGCACGCGATTTGGCCCTTTTAGATGCCTATTACAAAGTAGAGGCCGTACAACCCGTAGACATGTTCCCACACACCCATCACGTAGAGAACGTCGTACTTCTAAGTTGTAGATAGTCGATTATGTTAGCAAACTGCAAGATAAATCTGGGATTGCACATAGTCAGCAAGCGTGCAGATGGTTATCACAACATCGAAACCATTTTCTACCCCATTCCATTGGCCGATGAGTTGCTTATCGAGCCCAGTGATGCCTTGCAATTGCACGAAGAAGGCATTTTGGTGGGCGAAGATAGGGAGAAAAACCTGGTTGTTAAAGCCTATCGTTTGCTTCAAAAAGATTTTAATTTACCACCTGTTAGCATTACCTTAAAAAAACACGTTCCTTTTGGTGCAGGTTTAGGAGGTGGTTCATCGGATGCTTCGCATACCTTGTTACAACTCAACGAACTTTATCAACTTGGGCTAAGCAAAGAGCAATTGGCTACTTATGCAGCTAAATTAGGTGCCGACTGTGCTTTCTTTATTTACAATACCCCCACGATGGCCACGGGCATCGGAACCGACTTCTCGCCCGTAGAATTATCGCTTAAAGGATATTATTTAGCATTGGTAAAACCCAATGTATTTGTCTCTACTGCAGATGCTTATCGTCGCGTTACCCCTTGCCAACCTACGTTTTCTTTGCAAAATTTAGCTGCTACCCCTATAACGGAGTGGAAAAACGTGCTGGTAAACGACTTCGAAAAGAGCGTTTTTGCACAGTTCCCTTTAATTGCCGATGTAAAACAACAACTGTACGATGCGGGCGCTATCTATGCCAGCATGTCGGGTTCGGGCTCGTCGGTTTTTGGCATCTTTAAAGAAATGCCCACCCTTCCTACTTATCCCAACTGCGAAGCACAGTTTGTGATGGAGTTGCGTTGAATTTATTGACTAATCGCAACTTTTGACTTTTGACCTTCGACTTTTTTTTGTATCTTTGATGCTCGTATAAAATTATGGCAACCGATACTAGTAAAAAATACAAAAAGAACAACGCAGCAAGCACTGTAGAGCGTGCTAGCAAAGAGATTGGCAAACTTCCACCACAAGCATTGGAGGTAGAAAAAGCCCTATTGGGTGCTTTGTTAACCTACCAACATGCCTATAGTACGGTATGCGAGCTGCTTACACCCGAAAGCTTCTACCACAAAAATCACCAATACATTTACGAAGCCATGCGCGACTTGTCGTTTGCAGGGCAACCCATCGATATGTTAACCGTATCGGAAGAATTAAAAAAAGGCAAACGTTTGGATGCCATTGGTGGTTTTGTAACCCTATCCGAGCTATCGGAAATTGGTACATCGGCTGTCAACATTGAAGAATACGCCGAAATTATTTACAATAAATTCTTGGCGCGCGATTTGATTCGCATTTCATCTAGCATTGAAGAACAAGCTTTTGGCGAAGAAGCCGACATTAAAAGTTTGCTAGAATATGCCGAGGGGCAGATTTTTGAAATCAACCAACGTCGTGTAAAAAAAGAAGTAACCAAGGTGGGCGATGTGGTGGCAGAAGTAGTAAACCGCATTAAAAATGCATCGCAACAAGAAGGTGGTTATACCGGTTTGCGTACTGGTTTTACCAAGCTAGACCAAATGACCAACGGCTGGCAACCTTCTACCCTAAACATCATTGCAGCACGTCCTGCTATGGGTAAAACCGCCTTTGTGCTCTCTATGGCAAAAAATATGGCCATCGATTTTAACTATCCTGTGGCTATTTTCTCGTTAGAGATGTCCAACCTAGAATTGGTTAACCGTTTGGTAATCAACGCTTCAGAAATTGAAGGTAAAAAAATCAAATCGGGTAACCTAACCAATGCCGAATGGCAAGATTTGTACACCAAAACCAACTGCCTTAACAGCGCACCTATTTTTATTGACGATACGGCCAACATTTCGGTATCCGAATTAACCACCAAAGCGCGTCGTTTAAAATCGGAACACGATATTAAATGCATCATCATCGACTACTTGCAGCTGATGAATGCCAGCGGTATGAGCTACGGTAGCCGCGAGCAAGAGGTAAGTATCATTTCGCGTTCGTTAAAGGGTTTGGCAAAAGAATTGGACATTCCAGTTATTGCCCTATCGCAGTTGAACCGTGGTGTAGAAAGCCGCGAAGAGAAACGTCCTCAACTATCCGACTTGCGTGAATCGGGCGCCATTGAGCAAGACGCCGACATGGTAGTCTTTATTCACCGTCCCGAATACTATAAAATCATGACCGACCCCGATGGTAACTCTAACGAAGGCATTGCCGAAATTATCATTGCAAAACACCGTAGTGGTAGCGTGGGCGATGTTCGTTTGCAATTTACCAAAGAGCTTATTAAGTTCTCGAATACCGACGAAAGACCTTATAACTCGTACGGTTCGGCTATGTCGCCTGTAACCCAAGACTTTGGTAGCAGAAGCAACCAAGTAATGCCCATCGGGCCATCGTCCGAGGCACCATTTTGATAACAATTAAACCTTATTATATGCAAAAATTACTTTTATTAGCAGACGAAGCCATTGCGCAAGGAGCGCTAGATGGCGGTCTATCGGGGGTATACGCCTATCCAGGCACACCTTCTACCGAAATAACTGAATACATTCAAGGCTCTCCAGAGGCCAAAGAAAATGGTATTCACTGCCGTTGGTCTACCAACGAAAAAACAGCCATGGAAGCTGCCATGGGTATGTCGTTTGTGGGCAAACGTGCATTGGTTTGTATGAAACACGTAGGCCTTAACGTAGCTGCCGACCCTTTTATGAACGCCGCTATTACCGGTGTTAACGGGGGTGTTTTGGTGCTATCGGCCGACGACCCTTCTATGCACTCGTCGCAAAACGAGCAAGACTCTCGTTACTACGGCAAGTTTGCTTTGTTGCCCATTTTAGAACCTTCAAACCAACAAGAAGCCTACGATATGGCTTACAACGGTTTAGAATTGTCAGAAAAATTGGGCCGTCCTGTGCTATTGCGCATTACCACTCGTTTGGCCCACTCGCGTGCTGGTGTGGTACGTCGTGCACCCAAAGCACAAAACCAAATGAGCAACCCAAAAATTGATCGTCAATTCATCTTACTACCTGCGAACGCACGTAAATTATATTCTGAATTACTTTCTTCGCAAGCAGTATTTGAGCAAAGTTCAGCAGAATCTGAATACAACCGTTTTGAAGATGCTGCCAATCACAGCATAGGCATTGTAGCTTGCGGTGTTGCTTACAACTACTTAATGGAAAACTTCCCCGACGGTTGTCCTTACCCTGTTCTAAAAATTGGTCAATACCCTATTCCACGCAAAGCTACCGAAGATTTGCTAGCTACTTGCGACAAAGTATTGGTACTAGAAGAAGGTTATCCTATTATCGAAGAAATGCTAAAAGGTTACACCTCTAAAGGCCTTACCATTTGTGGTCGACTAGATGGTACGCTACCTCGTCAAGGCGAATTGACTCCCGACTTGGTGGGCATTGCTTTGGGCGTAAAACAACCTACCGAAAAAGTAATTCCAGAAGTGGTAAAAATGCGTCCACCAGCCTTGTGCCAAGGTTGCGGTCACCGCGATATGTACGAAGCACTAAACGCTGTGCTAGCAGAATATCCTAACAAACGTGTATTTGGCGACATTGGTTGCTACACCTTGGGAGCTATGCCTCCTTTTGGTGCCATTGACTCTTGCTTGGACATGGGTGCTTCTATTACCATGGCCAAAGGTGCAGCCGACGGTGGTTTGTTCCCAGCCGTAGCCGTTATTGGCGACTCTACCTTTACTCACTCGGGTATGACCGGTTTGTTGGACGCTGTAAACGAAAACAGCAACATTACCGTGGTTATTTCAGACAACGAAACTACCGCTATGACCGGTGGTCAAGACTCGGCTGGTACAGGTAAAATTGAAGCCATTTGTTTGGGCTTGGGCGTAGCCAAAGAACACGTACGCGTGTTTGTGCCGCTTAAAAAGAACTTTGAAGAAATGACCCGCATCATTCGCGAAGAAATTGAATACAAAGGCGTATCGGTTATTATTCCTCGCCGCGAATGTTTACAAACCCTTAAACGTAAAAAGAAATAATATGAAAACAGACATTATATTATCGGGTGTAGGCGGACAAGGTATTTTGTCTATCGCCGCTGTTATTGGCGAAGCTGCCCTTAGCAACAACCTATACATGAAACAAGCCGAAGTACACGGCATGAG
>JAZRBL010000100.1:0-32597 GCA_045635045.1 Candidatus Enterocola sp.
ATTAGATGATTAACTTATCGTCTAATCAATTTTTTCTTTTAATTTCAGATATCAAATCATTCAATTTACTTCTGCTAATATTTACAATCACAATATAGTAGTATCTTTGATTGCTTTGATCTATTCGAATACTTTGAGGGCACTCAAACTTAAGTGTTGCAACTCCCCAAAAGTTCCAAAAATGAGCTTTATTGAATGAATTGCTAATATAAGAACTCTTTTTTACAGCCGAGAAATTCTTACATCTGTATTTTTTAATATTTTTCAGTGTTTCCTTGGCCTCATCAATATTTTCAAAATCATCAAACAAAGATTCTGGATCATAAATATCGTACAAGCCACCCAAACGACCTGGTTTTACATACAAAAACTCATCATCTGAATAGATTTTTACTGGAGATTTAAAGATATTCTTGAACCATTCAAACCACCATGGCGAAGGCTTATGTTCAGATCCTTCTGCAGAGGGAACGCGCACACCTTTTTCTTTCAGCTTTTTAAATAGTTCCTTTAAAGTGCTGCCAGAGAAATACTGCTTAGAGATTGCGTTTAGCTCTCCTAATACGATAAGCCCCTTTCGCCCCCATCCCAAACTACTTATCATAGCTACATCTATCTTGTCGTATTCTATGTAATTGGTATCAATAGAGGTAAAAGTTTTTCTATTAAATATCAAGGCCTCATCTGTCAATCCTACACTCTCTTTTATAAACCAATGTGATGGTTTGTAAAAATTCTTCCACAACATGGAACCATAGTAGGTAGTTTGAGCCTCTGCACCAATTTTTGCCCCATTTGCAATTAAGTACTTTTTAAGTTTTACATCAAAATCGGCTTCTGGTCTTGCCATAACAATCTGAGAATAACGTCCAAAATAGATTTTTTTACGTATTATTCCTGAATAGTTATAGAACACTACATCGGGTACAGACACTATTGTAACCTTTGGCCTACCTATAACATATTTTTGCATCAGTCCGAGATGCACATACGAACACGCTTGAGGCGTAAGCCATAAACGTTCGGGAGTCAAGAAATGAAACAACGACCTAAATGAATAGAATGTTCCTTCTTCTTTTTTGTATAAAGGATTATTTGCCTGTATAAATGCAATCAATTTATCGGCATCTTGTACAGAAAGCTTAAACGAGAAAGACTCATTTAAGGTTCCAAAACATACCCACTTTTTGTACAATGTTTTTTCTGAATGATAAAAGCAGATATCTTCTACTTTTACATCACTCTCTACGGGTTTTCTAAATAATCTCTTGCTAACAATATGAAGGTAAGGCACTGGCTCAATATTAGCAGCAATAGAAGTGCTTCCCTTTTTAATTAAAAGTTCATTCATGTGTTTTGTTTTTTTTATTTAGTTTATACAAAAGAACAAAAACAATTCAACAAAACCATAGCCCTTTTTAGCCCTAATTCTGGCCCTTAATAATACAAAAGAAGTTCCTTGCACTGGAACTTCTTTTGTATTTAATACTATATCGTTCACAAACAATCGCCCAAACAGGCACTTAGTTTGCACGTTTATATACTAACGCTCACAAGCAGCAGTACCGCAAATACCAACAAGTTTATTGCAGTTTTGCCAAGCAGAGGATTCAGTTGTGCACCCACTGCATTTTTTAGCTGGCGCCACGTATTAATATGCAACACTATATATAATATAGGTGTAATAAGCACCCAATAGGAAAGATGATACCACAAAGGCAACAGAAGCAACATGGCTATAATACCAGACCACAAATAAACTCGCCCCATTATTTTTCTACCAAAAATCACTACTGTGGTACGTTTATTCACTGCAGCATCGTCTTCCATATCGCGGTAATTATTCACAATCAGTACATTAGCAGCCAAAAGCCCGATAGTGATAGAAGTTGGTAAAACATATTGTAATCCCTCCCAACTTCCTGTTTGCAAAAAACAAGTAAACACCACAGGCACCACCCCAAAGAACAATACTACTGCCACATCGCCCAATCCGTGATGCGATAACGGATAAGGCCCCGTGCTATATGCCAAAGCAAATAACATTATCAGCATACCTACAATAACAAGCCACCATGGCCCATAAAAAAGCATCATACAGCCCACCACACCAGCCAAGCCAAGCGTAACAAAGGTGGCAATTTTCATAGCCATTGGCGAAATTTCACCCTCGGTTACTCCTCTACGAAATCCTTCCCTACCTTTTTTATCCACTCCGTTTTTGAAATCGTAATACTCGTTGCCAAAATTAGAAGCAATTTGAGCCAGCACAGCAAAAAGCAAGCACAACACAGCAGGTACCGCTTTAAACTCACCTAAAAACACGGCACAAGCGATTCCTACCAGTACCCCCGACACACTTACCGGTAGCGTTCTAAGCCTCATGGCTTCTATCCAAGCCTTTATCATCGTTTATTTTTTAGCTACATACATACGACAAATTCCCAATGTGAGCGGTGTGTGCTCTACGGTAGCAAAGCTAGCCGATTTCAACATGGAAATAAACTTATCGGGCGCAGGAAAACGCAAAACTGAAGCAGGAAGGTATTCGTACGCACCTCTATCGCCAGAAATCATACCACCTATTGCAGGTAAAATTTTTAAGAAATATAGTTTGTAGCACCAACGAATAAAAGCATTGGATGGCACAGAAAGTTCCAATATAACCAACTTGCCACCAGGAACTAACACCCTATACATTTGGCTTAAACCTAATTCTAAATGCTCAAAATTACGAACGCCAAAGCCCACTGATATGCGGTCGAAAGTATTGTCTGCATAAGGCAAATCTTCGCAATCTGCCACAGAAAGTTCTGCACAGACGCCTGCTTTTTGGATTTTTTCTCTACCCACAGCCATCATTCCCTCAGAAATATCCACCCCTATCACTTGGCTTCCATCTGCCACTTTTTTAGCTATTTCAATAGTAAAATCACCCGTTCCGCACGCCACATCTAGCACTTTAAGCGGTTCTTGCGTATCAACCAAATTGCGCACAGCCTTTTTTCTCCAACCTTTATCAATATTTAGAGAAAGAATATGATTCAGCTTATCATAATCTGGGGCTATATTATCAAACAATTTTTTTACACCTTCTTTTTTTGCCATAATTATTTTTCTTCGTATCCCAAAATATAATCGTTCATGTAATATCCATTACCAATATGAAAATCGCCACTGCGAAGAATCTTTAGCCCCATGTGTTGGTAAAAATGCAAGGCAGGGTTATCGCGATTCATGTTGAGTTCGATGGCAAAGGGCTTACCGTTTGCATTGAAGCGTGCAAAGTCCAAGGCTTTTTCAAAAAGAATACGGCCTAGACCCTTACCTTGCTGCTGTGGCATAATGTAGATTTTGTGCAAATGAAACATTGCCTTACCCTCCACATCGCCCTCGTATTGTACAGAGATATAGCCGCATGGCTCATCGTTCTGCATGGCTATGTAATACACATGCCCACTTTCCAACTGTTTTTCTAAACTGGGCAAGGAATACATCCACTCCATCATGTAGTCAATTTGATCGGGCGACAGCATGTTGCGATAGGTATGACGAAAGGTTACATTGGCCATATCGTGTATGGTTTGCAAATGTGCTTTGCCGGCTTTTAATAAGGTATAGTTGTTCATCTTTTGGAGCGTTAGTGAATGTTGTGCAAAGGTATAAATTATCTACCAATACCATCTCTGCACAAAACGAAAAAATAGTATGGTAAAAAAAATGGAGTAGTCGTTTGACTACCCCATCTCTTTATACTAATCGGGTCTCCGTTATTGTGCGTATTTGGTTAAAATAGAACCCAAGTCAGTTAGTTTTTCTTTTTTTACTGCTTTGTCTATATCTTTAATATTTTGATTGGAAAGCAATTTAATACATGCCTCTTGGTCTGCAATTACTTTTGCTAATTTTTCTACATTTACGGTAGCATCCCAAGCTATGTCGGCTGTTTTCATGTAAGCTTTGTATGCTTTTGCAATGTTTTTACCTTGATTGCCTAATTCTACTATTTTTGAATCGTTGCTAGCGATTGTATTTCTTAGTTCTACAAAATTAGGAGTAGCTTTTTGCACAGCTAAAATAACATCTAGCTTTTCAACCGTATTTACAGGGCTCCAAGTCAGATCCATTGATTTTACATAAGCACTGTATGCTTTAGTTACATCCTTAAGTGCAGCGGTAGAGGCAAGTATAGAAGCATTATTATTAAGAATTTCTGCGCGTTTAGCTGCGTATTCTATTGTTAATTCTTGCAATTTTTTTGCATCATTCAGCTCTTCTATTGCATTAGGAGTCCAAATAACATACCAATCATTATAATACTTCTTGCATGCCTTGTTTGCATCAGAGAAATTTACCAAATGTTTTTGAACATTCTCCCAGTTGTCATCTACCTCATCACGATACTGCAAGAAATATTCAAAGTTCTTTATTTCTTGATTCAACTTTTCTAGAAGAGCAAAGGTAACATCCACATCGGGATCTAAATTCTTCTCTAATCCATTATAATATTCGTTGAAAGCTTTTACGGAATATTTATCCCTCTTATAATTATCTTCTATCACCTTATTATAAGCTTTTTGTAAAGCCTTAACAGCTTCTGGATATTCATCCCATTTGCTTGGCAATTTTTCTTTATCTCTTAGGTATAACAAATAACGTTGATTATAATCTGAATGAAATGCAAATTCTAATTTATAAGGAGCATAACCTGTTTCCGCGCCTTCAAAATTTAATACATCAACCGTTACTAAATAGAAATTTCTATTAGTATTACCATCTTTGTAAACCTTATCGTCTACCTTTACATTAGAGAAATTTACAATCTGTAAGTTTTTATAATTCGATTCATTTCTCCATTCATCGTAAGCAGGATAATTTTCTTGTTTAAAGTCACTTTGTTGGGTATATTTTGCCAAGGCAGCTTTTACTTGATATGCGGCAATTTGTTTGGTTATAGAATCTGCTTTTTGTAAAAATTCTTTGGCTACACTATTTAAAGCATAAACAGACTCACCATTGAGTGTTAATTTTTGATTATTGTATGCATATTCAAACCAATTATTCTTTTTAGTTGGGTCTAAATAAGACGACAATTGAGCTATATCTGTTACTACATCACCATCTACTTTAACAAGTGCATAAGTACCTACTTTAAAGAAATAATAATCTTTATGAGTACGTCCATTAACGCCAAATCCCTTTGTAAAGTCAATACTTCCTGCTACACCTAGTTCTAGTAAATTGTTCAACTCTTTTATACGATAACCAGCCTTTAACAAATCATCTTCCGTAATTTTTCCTTCACCATATTTCGTCAACAATTCTTTATTTGACTCTGTTAGTACAATACCCTTGATATAACGTTTATTTAAATAATTACCTGTTACTAGATAATATCCATTTTCACCGTGGTCAAATTTTAAATCAATTGTTTCATCATTTACTGTAACCTTGAAATGAGTTAAATTGCCCTTTTCATCTAATTTGTAGTACCAAGAATCTTTTTTGGTTGTGTTTCCATTGGGGTACTCTACCTCGCATTTAAAGAAATCTGAAACACGATTATCCCGAAGGTCATAAGCTACTAAATTAGTTTGAAGATTTAGGTTAAACTTCTTGCCGTTATAACTTTCTTTAATCACAACAGAAAGAGGACCCACTTGTTTGCCATCTTCATAGGTAGACGAATAATTTAAATCGGCATTAAAACCATTTTGATTCGTACGACCAACTAGGGTAGAATTCCCATGCAAAACAGGATCGCCATAGTCATCCTCATAATAAGACGCCTTCCCTTCACAATTATACTCTGGCAAGCGATAGCCTACATAATGGCTCAACACTGAACGTTGTGTTTTGCTTACTGTTTTAACTAATGTTTTCTTGTTTTGTGCAAAACATGGCACCATCATACAAAATGCCAACGCACAGAATAAAATCTTTTTCATTTTTATTTTGATTTTGATTTTTATTTTGATAACAGTTACTAGTTTCTATTATTCTTTTACTGCAACAGTTTCTTGGCTAGCCATGTACTCAGCGTACTCGGTACCTTTAGCACTATTAACAAATAATCGTTTAGCTTGTTTTATAGGAATAATTACTTTTTTACTCTTCATAGAACGCAATTTATATGCATCTCCTGTATCAGAGAACGCACCACTTTTCTCGCCCGATTTTAAACCGACATTCTTGTATGTTTCTGTTACTGTTTTAACTTTACCATTATTACCTCGGAAATTTCGGTTATTAATTTCGCCCACGAATGTATAAGTAATAGTAGAATTGCTAAAACTATATTTTGATCTATTGGTAATATAATAAGCAGGGAAAGAACCAAATTCTATTTTCAATTTTTCACTTACTTCTTTCATTACAAGTTCTGCTCCTTTCGTAGCTATAGAATCAGAAATTAAGTAACGTTGGTAATACTCTGCATCGGTTAGATTATCTTCTTTGGTCCAACAACCCAATGCAATGGCTTGCTTGTTATCTTCCCAGATAGTTAGACCTTTTGAACTAACAATTTCAAATTGAATATTTTCACTTTCTAACACAGTTGGTTTCATGGTCAAGATAACCACCTTAGCGTTATCACGCTTATCGACCACTGGGATAGATACAGAATAAGTATCGTCGCCGTTATTAATGGCATCGCCTACCATAGTATTCTCAAAGGATACGTCCGATAACTTAACACCAATGTTCTGAAATTCAGGATACATCGCGTTGATTTTTTCTTCATTCTCAAAAGTAATAGCCTGAAAGAAGTCTGTAGCTGCTTGTTTTGATGCCGCAAGAATTTCTTCTTCACTGGGGCCACATGCCGTTAGTACAAGCATCAATGCCGATACTAAAAAGTAAGAAATACGTTTCATAATCATTTTATTTTGCTTTGCGTTAATTAATTTTAAGCAAATTAACAAAAAAATACATAATACACAATAGCCCTTTTTGGCCCTAGTCATTGCCCGTGAACATCGGTTCTCGCTTGATGCCTTTGTTGTAGTGGAGTGCAACGCCATGGCAAATGGAAAAATTCTGTTGTAACGAATTCTTTTGTAAATTTAAATTATATCACGTAAGTTTGTATTTGTTTAAAACAAAGACTAATGATGCAAGCAGAAACCATTAACAACACACCCTACATTATAGAGAATACGCTATCAGAAGGCAGCGTATTTGTACTTTACAAAGCACGATGCGGCACCAAGTACGTGATCCTTAAGACCACACGTACACAAGATGCCATGCATCAAGAAATCTTGCGTCGCGAATATGAATTGGGCAAAACCCTATCGCATGCTTGCATTGTGAGTACCATTGGCTTTGAAGAAATTACGCCAGTAGGAACGGCTATTATTCTAGAATACATAGACGGCATTACGCTACAACAGTTTTTAGCAGCAAACACCACTACCAGACAGCAACGCAAACGCATTGTTTTAGACATCTTAAACGGGGTAGATTATTTGCACCACAAAGGAGTTCTGCACAACGACCTTAAGCCTACCAACATCATGATTACTCCACTAGGGGCTGCTCGCATCATCGATTTTGGTTTATCGGCTAGCTACGATAGTATATACAAGGGTGTTATTGGCGGATCGGAAGGCTATACAGCACCCGAAATTTTAAGGGGAGAAGGATACGCTGGGGCGGCATCGGACATCTATTCCATTGGGCTAATCCTACAACAAATTGCACCAAATAAGCACAAAACAATTATACAAAAGTGTACCCAAGTAGAACCATCAGAACGCTATCAGAACATCCATGAGTTAAAAAAGACCATTCTACTGCATCAAAATAAAAGTTTGATCTTTATTGTTGCGTTTATTTTATTGATCATTGCAGCATTAGCAACATGGCCCACGTGGCAACGCAATCAAGATATTCAAACAGAAAAAAAATTCCAAGAAGAGGTTACCCTTGCATTAGACTCTGCCTACCAAGCAACACTAAGCCGTATTAACAAACACCCTTACTACGAAATGGCCAGTGCCTATCGGGGCATGTATTTGCAATACTACATTCACTTTTACGATACGCTTCCTGCAGAAAAACGTGGAGCTGCCGATACCGTGATTCGAGAACACATTGCGCTTATTGACGCACAAATGTCTACCCTCCCTTCTACCACCATGCTACCCATCGAAGAACAGAAAGCATTAAGATGGGAACTTAGAAAAGAGTTAAAAAAATAAGGAGAAGTAAATTACTCCTCCTTATTTTTTTCTTCTAATTGTTTGGTAAGCGCCATTAATTTTTTATCTATCTCGTCTAGTTTTCTCTCTACAGCATCGTTGTTATCGCTTACCATAGCATCTACAAAAACGGAGTTGATAAAAGACATACCTATAATACCACCCACAATAAGCTGCATACAGAAATAAAATCGTACCAATGAAGCGGTCCAAGTGGATGACCCGTAATAATCTACCAAAGCATTGGGGATATCGTACCAACCCTCTACCGTACAAATTTGAAAGACCGAATAAATGGCTCTAATTGGCGTACAAAAATGTTCTGGGTCGGCTTTAGCAAACAAGCTACAATTAAACATCCCCAACACAACAATCACCACAAAGAAACTTAAAAACACCCCTGCCGTTTCTCTCAAAGCGAGCGAGAAGCCCTTTAGTATTTTACCAAAATTAGGGAAAAAGTGCATAATCCTAAAGAATCGCAAAATACGCAACAACCTTAAAATCAAAAGGAAAGATAGGTTGCTCAGAAAATGAGGGAATATCAGTGCTAAAATAGAAGGAACAGAGAGAATCACCAATATACCATCCATTCTATTCCAACCTTCTGACCAATATTTTTTTACACCATATTCGCAGTGTTTTACCACCATTTCTACAGCAAATAAAAAGGTGCAAAGCACATCAAGCCCAGTTAACCATCTGTATTCCAAGTGGTACGATTGGGCAAAAATAATAGCCGAATTGATTAGAATAATAAACAGAATGAATACCTCGTTTAGGAATAGTTTTTTAATTTTTGACCACATACATAACATCTTTATGGTTTATAATTCAATCGGATTATCTCTTACTGCACTATAGCGCAATATTGTATGATATCGTCTAACGAATACCCTATTTTACCGGCAAAGAACTTGGTTGGTTGCACCAACGCGCTATCGACGGCGCTGTTAATGGTTTTGGCTACGAACTCGGTGCAATATAGCGCGCTATCGGTTTCGTTGTTAAAATCAAGATCAAAAGTAGCACCTTTATTTAAGCGTTCAATGGCATGGTTTGCCACTTTTAATCGAATGGAGTCGGGCATTTGCAAGCGATATACAGCCATGGTATCTACCATCGACAAAAATTGATTCCAAGGTTCCAATCGCAACGACGTAGGCTCTTTGCTATCTTTGAGTTCTGCATGAATCACCCCTACTTCGCCATTTTCGTCGACAGTCAATATACCAATGTGCGAAAAAGTTTTATCGTCAGAGGCAACAGAAGAAAAGAGAGAGGAAATAAATCCTCCCTCTTTTCTTAAAATTAAATCTCCATTTTCTATTTTACTGCTGTCTTTTACCGCCCGCGCCTTGGTATTGGGTTGGCACGATGCTAGAGTAAACAACAACAGAAAAATTATTTGGAAATATCTACAAGCCATTTACCGTCTACTTTCTTAAGGTCTAGTTTTTGTTCTTTACCTTTTTCGTCAAGATACCAAACCCATGCATTGTCTCCATCAATAGAATCTTTTAAAATTTCTACGCTAAAGTCTTCTACGGGTTTATGACCAAATGCAATTGCCAAATCGATGATTCCTTTGGCATTTTCGGTACAATTAGCTTTGGCTTCTTCGTAGTTACCTTTGGTAAGATCGTTCACAAATTCTTCGGCTACTGCAGATGGACCACTAGAGCAAGATGTTAAAAAAGCAACCGTTGCGCAAGCTCCAAACAATAAAAATTTCTTCATGCTAAACATAATTTTTTCCTCCTTTAATTTAATATGTATTACTTAATTTGTCTCAGACAGGTCCGACAAATGAATCTATGCAATCGTTTGAAAAATCTATTTGCAAATGTATATTTTTTAGGCTACAATTGCAAATTTATTTTAACTTTTTTATAAATCATCACTCGATTATTCGTATCTTTGCTATAACATAATAACACGATATGAAACGCATCTATTCTAACATCATCGATACCGTGGGTGGCACACCTTTGGTGGCTTTGCAGCGGTACAGCCAGCAAATGGGCCTAGCAGCGACTATCCTAGCCAAAGTAGAGGCCTTTAACCCTGGTGGCAGTGCCAAAGACCGCGTGGCCGTGCAAATGCTAAAGCAAGCGGCTGCCAATGGTTTGTTGCAAGCCGGAGCTACCATTATAGAACCTACTAGCGGTAATACAGGGGTAGGTTTAGCCATGACATGCGCTGTATTGGGGTACAAACTGATACTTACCATGCCCGACACCATGAGCATTGAGCGTATTAAATTGGCACAAGCCTACGGCGCAGAAGTAGTGTTAACCCCCGGCGCACAAGGCATGAAAGGCGCTATAGAGAAGGCTCAAGCCTTGCAACAAGCAATAGCAGGTGCATGGATGGCTGGACAATTTACCAACCCCG
This sequence comes from Candidatus Enterocola sp., assembly GCA_045635045.1. Classification (GTDB taxonomy): domain Bacteria; phylum Bacteroidota; class Bacteroidia; order Bacteroidales; family Paludibacteraceae; genus Enterocola. The sequence continues at coordinate 10,605 of JAZRBL010000100.1, forward strand.
CCAACCCCATGGCACACTACCTAACCACAGGCCCTGAAATTTGGGCCGATACCGATGGTAAAATAGATATTTTTATTGCAGGCATTGGTACGGGCGGCACCATTAGTGGCGTGGGCAAATACCTAAAAGAACAAAATGCCAACATAAAAATAGTAGGTGCAGAGCCTGCCGAATCGGCTGTACTAAACGGTCAACCTGCAGGGGCGCACAAAATACAAGGCATTGGCGCTGGTTTTATTCCCGATAACTACAACGCACAAGTAGTAGATAAAGTAATAGATATTACCAGCAACGAAGCATTTGAGAAAGCCCGTCTTTTGGCTAAAACCGAAGGCATTTTAGGGGGCATCTCGTCGGGATGCGCCCTAGCGGCGGCCACTCAACTTGCTCTTTTGCCCGAAAATACTAACAAAACCATTGTGGTGCTTTTGCCCGATACCGGCGAACGCTATTTATCTACGGAACTGTTTCAATAGTCGCTATCGCGACGTTGAATCGTAGAACTGAGGAATCGTTGAATTGCAAACAAACGATTTAACGATTTAACGATTAAACGATTAAACAAATAATCCCGCGCGCAGCGAGTTCGCATCACCAAATCACCAAATCACCAATCAGTATGACAAAACAAGAAACCATCGATTTAGCAGTAAAATACTTTGAAGAGGGTCACGCCTGTTCGCAGTCTGTATTATTGGCTTTTACCGACCGCATTGGCCTAGACAAAACCATTGCCAAACGCATATCGGGCACTTTTGGTGGCGGCATGGGTCGCCTACGCAGCAAATGCGGCGCCTTAACCGGAGGTTTTATGGTACTGGGCATGGTAGAGGGCTACGAAAACCCCGAAGAAATGGAGCAAAAAATGGCCGTTTACAAACGCGTGCGTGAACTTAACAAAAAAGTAGAAGACCAATACGGCGAAACCAACTGCAACGAACTCCTTATTAAATACTCTACCCCTTGCAACGTAACCGAGCGCAAACACCACCAAGATATTTGTGTTCGCTTAGTGGCCGACACCACAGGCTACCTATACGATATGCTAGAAGAAGGTAAATAAGAACGTATCTATACAACAATCCCCCAAACGTCACTATGCTAAGTGGTTTGGGGGATTATTTTTTTACCTCGATGGCTTATGGCACATACACTTTTTTGCCATTCATAATGTAAATACCTTTTGAGGCATTTTTAACAGGACGTCCTGCCAAATCGTATACTGCTGTTGACGCAGATGAATCGTCGGCATAAACACTTTCAATCGCGGTGGTATCGCCCTCACCAGAACCTTCACCCTCGCCAGAGCCTTCGCCTTCGCCAGAGCCTTCGCCTTCACCTTCGTCTTCTTTTTCTAGCAACTTAATCGACTGGATGTTATCGCGCGCACCTTCATTGTTTAATTTACCCCACTTAGCATCTGCTTGGTAAGCTCTTAGACTTTCTTCGGGCACATACAAAATGGTATTATCAAAGTTGCTTGCCGATAAATCTGTACCATGATAAGTTGGCACCTCTACCGCATGCAACACAATGGTCTTCAACTTGTTACACGAGTAGAAAATTCCATATCCCATCTTGGTAAGGGTAGATGGCAAGGATAGCGAATCCAAAGAAGCCATTTCACGGATGGCCTGATCGGGAACATACGTTATACCCTCTGAAATAACTAATTTTTTAAGGCTCGATCCATAAAACGCATAAGAGCCCAATTCGGTCACACCAGCAGGGGTGGTAAATGATTCGGCAACTTTTTTGGCTGGGTATGCCAATAATTTTGTTTTATCGATATTATAAAGGATACCATCTTCGGCGCTATACACGGTATTGCCTTCGGCCACGTTGTACTCGGTGATGCCACATCCATAAAAGGCTTCGCTGTCTAATTTTTCTACCGACGCAGGAATATTTACCACCTTTAAATAATAGCATCCTTCAAAGGCACGATAGTTCAACTCTTTTAATCCTTCGTTGAGTTGAAGGGTTTTTACATTTATATAGCTATAACCTGTAGTTCTCAAAAAACCTTCACAAATACCAATGGTAGCAGCTGGCATTACTACGTTTTGGGGTACTTCGCCAATATGCGAAATGGCCCAACCGCCAAACAAATACACACCTTCGCCCGCTAGTGATTTAATCCATTTGGTACCATCAAAGACACGATTGCCCATGTAATCGAGGTTAGAGGTAGGAATGCCTGTTATTGTTTCCAAGTTCTTGCAATCTTCAAAGGCATAACGTCCCACCTTTTTTAAACCGGCAGGTAATCGAAGCGATGTAATAACATCGCGATGCGAGCGTTTATAATTAAACAGGCCGTCAATAATTTCCACTACCCGGTGTTTTACACCATTGATTTCCACTTCGTCTTCAATTACCATATCGGCCGTAAGGTCGTCAGTATAATCAATAACAGCAGCTTCGCCTTCATTTAGGCCACTATGTTCATTCTTATCGCCATAAACAACACCCTGAACGGTTACTTTGGTTGCGAAAGCATGCAGAACAACCAAAGCAAATAAGGTAAAAAGAGTAATTATTTTTTTCATATTCATGAGTTAAAAATTTCCTTCTGTAAAAATAAAATTTTCTTGTATTTCTTCCAAACAATGTAGAAAGAAAGTAAAAAAATGAATTTTTCTCCTTTCTCCTTTTTATATCTCATTTATTTATTGTATCTTTGCGCTCGCTTTACGTATAAAGCACAAAACTATTATTAACCTATTAAACAAAAGGACATTATGAACAAGTATGAAACCGTTTTCATTTTGACTCCCGTTTTGTCTGATGTTCAGATGAAGGAAGCGGTCGAAAAGTTCAAAAAAGTGTTGACTGACGCCAACGCAGAAATTTTGAACGAAGAAAACTGGGGATTGCGCAAACTTGCCTATCCTATCGACAAAAAATCTACCGGTTTTTATCAACTAATTGAATTTGCCGGTGAAGCAGAGTTAATTAACACTTTGGAAACTCAATTCCGTCGTGACGAACGCGTTATCCGTTTCTTAACCGTGAAATTGGATAAATACGCTGCAGAATACGCAGAAAAGAGAAGAAAAAAACAAGGTAAAACTGAAGCATAAGGAGGAAATATCATGGCACAGAATCAATCTGAAATTCGTTATTTGACTCCACAATCAGTGGACAACAAAAAGAAAAAATACTGCCGTTTCAAAAAAAGCGGTATTCGTTATATCGACTACAAGGATCCTGAATTCTTGAAAAAATTCTTGAACGAGCAAGGTAAAATCCTTCCTCGTCGTCTTACCGGTACTTCGTTGAAATTCCAACGTCAAGTTGCCCAAGCTGTTAAAAGAGCACGCCACTTGGCTTTGCTTCCATACGTAACCGATATGATGAAATAATAAGAGGAGGAAAAAGCTATGAAAATTATTTTGAAAGAAGATATTTACGGTCTTGGTTACAAAGACGAAGTAGTAATCGTAAAAAATGGTTACGGTCGTAACTTTTTGATTCCTCAAGGAAAAGCTATCTTGGCTACTCCAGCTGCCGAAAAAATGTTGGCAGAAGAACTAAAACAACGCGCTCACAAAATCGCTAAAATTAAAGCTGACGCTGAAGCATTGGCAGAAAAAATCAACGCTGCTTCTGTTAAATTGGCTGCTAAAGCTAGCGAAGGTGGCAAAATCTTTGGTTCTGTTACCTCTTTGCAAATTGCAGAAGAGTTGGAAAAACAAGGTATCAGCATTGACAAACGTACCATCCAACTAAAAGACGGTATCAAAGAATTGGGTACTGTTAAAGTAGCTGTTAAACTTCACAAAGAAGTTAGCGCTGAAGTTACCGTAGAAGTTGTTGCTGAATAATTAAGCACACTATACAAATAAAAAAACCGACCTCAACAGGTCGGTTTTTTAATATCGTTCTACTTTCACTAATTCAATGGTAAAAACAAGCGTACTATGCGCAGGAATATCGCCCGCAGCATACGAGCCATAACCGTGCTTTGCCGGGATGTATACCTCCCATTTGTCGCCCTCGTGCATGCGCACCAAGGCAATTTGCCAGCCCATAATCAAATCGCGCAAGGGGAATAGCGCTGGTGTTGCATCTTTTGCATTCGAATCAAACACGCTACCATCAATTAGCTTGCCCGTATAGTAAACGTATACCAACGAGGTAGGACCAGGGCATTTGGTACCGCTACCCGACACCAACTTTTTGTACATCACCCCACTTTCTAGCACCACCACATCGTCTTCCATCGCTTTGCGCGAAAGGAAAACCTCGTTCGCCTCCTTATAGGGATTGAATTTATTTTTAGCCCGCTTTTTCATAAATCTGTCGATTGTCAATCGTCGCTTGTTGATTGTTGCTATTAGTAAATTCTACTACAAAAGTGTATTTTAGGCACGAAATTCAAGGCCTGCGCAGTCTGAGAAACCGGAGCTTACTTGGCGTAAGTGAGGATTTCGAAGACAAGCGTAACGCAGAAGTTCGCGCTTAAAATTTGCTTTTACTTTCTGTCGGGAGACTTATCACGGAAGAATAGCTGCACCGGCGTACCCGTCAAATCCCACATAGAACGTAATTTATTCTCTAAGAAACGTTTGTACGGATCTTTGATGTATTGTGGCAAATTGGCAAAGAACAAGAACGTTGGGGTTTTGGTCTCTGGAATTTGCATCACGTATTTAATTTTTACGTATTTCCCTTTAATGGCAGGGGGTGGATAATTGTCGATAAGGGGCAAGAAGAACTCGTTGAGTTTGTTGGTTGGAATGCGGCGACGACGGTTTTCGAACACGCGCATAGCTTCTTCAATTACCTTGTAAATATGGTGATTGGTAAGTGCCGATGCAAACACAATTGGAAAATCGGTAAACGGAGCAAAACGGTTGCGAATGGCTTCTTCCATGGTTTTAACCGCTTTACTGGTACGTTCTTCTACTAAATCCCATTTGTTTACACACACCACCAAGCCTTTGCTGTTGCGTTGAATAAGCGAAAAAATGTTTTGGTCTTGCCCTTCAATACCACGGGTAGCATCGAGCATTAAAATACAAACATCGCTGTTTTCGATGGCGCGGATAGAGCGCATTACCGAATAGAATTCCAAATCTTCGTTTACCTTGGCTTTTTTACGGATACCGGCAGTATCTACTAGGTAGAACGATTTGCCAAATTTATCGTATTTGGTATAGATAGAATCGCGGGTAGTACCAGCGATATCGGTTACAATGTTGCGTTCTTCGCCAATATAAGCGTTGATGATACACGATTTTCCGGCATTGGGACGGCCTACCACAGCAATACGAGGCAAACTTTCGTCAAAAGCATCCTTGCTTTCGCGCTCGGTTAACAGCGGAACGATGGCATCCAGCAAATCGCCAGTACCCGAACCTGTCATTGACGATACGCTAATGGGATCGCCCAAACCTAGACTATAGAATTCGGCCGATTGGTAGAGCAATTCGTTGTTATCGGCTTTGTTTACCACCAACAAAACTGGCTTTTTGCAACCACGAAGCACTTTTGCCACGTCGGCATCCAAATCGGTTACACCGCTTTGCACATCTACCATAAACAAAATAACGTCGGCTTCTTCTATTACCACACGCACTTGTTTATTAATTTCGCCTTCAAAAATATCGTCCGAACCGGTTACAAAACCGCCCGTATCAACTACAGAAAATTCTTTTTTACCCCACTCTACTTTGCCGTATTGGCGGTCGCGGGTAGTTCCTGACTCATCGCTCACAATGGCTTTGCGCGATTCGGTTAAACGATTAAAAAGGGTGGACTTGCCTACATTGGGACGTCCTACAATGGCTACTAACGACATAATTTATTGATTGTTAAGTGGGTATCCAAATAGTTTTAGTTGTTTATCTTTGTTGCGCCAGTCTTTCTCTACTTTTACAAACAGTTCCAAAAAGACTTTTTTCTCAAAAAATGCTTCAATTTCGGTGCGAGCAGCCATGCCTACTTTTTTAAGCATAGCACCGCGCTTGCCAATAATAATGCCCTTTTGCGAATCGCGCTCCACGTAAATGGTAGCATGAATTTTAATCACCTTGGCTTCTTCGTGAAATTGCTCTACTACTACCTCGGTTGAGTACGGAATTTCTTTCTCGTAATTTTCAAGAATTTTTTCGCGAATAATCTCGTTCACAAAGAAACGAGCAGGACGGTCTGTCAAGGCATCCTTATCGAAGTAAGGAGGCGACTCGGGCAACAATTCTTTAATACGAATAAGCAGCTGTTCGATGTTGAATTTTTCGATGGCGCAGATGGGCACTATTTCCGCATCGGGCAAAATGGTTTTCCATTTCGCCACCAATTCTTCTAACGCTTCTTGCGATGGCAATAAATCAATTTTATTGATAATCAAAAACGTAGGAACGCCTGCATTTTTGGCCTTTTCTAAAAACTCGATGTTTTTATCGTACGATTCGATGGTATCGGTAACGTACAAAAGCACATCGGCATCTTTTAGTGCCGAGGTAGAAGCTTCCATCATCGATTCTTGCAAGCGATAGTTGGGTTTAAGCACACCCGGGGTATCCGAATAGACAATTTGAAAATCGTCGCCGTTTACAATACCCATGATACGATGGCGGGTAGTTTGCGATTTCGAAGTAATAATCGATATACGCTCGCCCACCAAGGCATTCATCAGCGTCGACTTACCCACATTGGGATTACCTATGATATTTACAAATCCAGCTTTATGCATATCAATTCATTATAGAGCACAAAGATAATATTTTTTGGCGAATCGGCGAATCGACTAATCGACTAATCGAGATTTTTACTACCTTTGTAATATACATCAACATAATACAATGAACCTTCATACCTTTTTGCAAGAACAATTGGCAGCTGTTCCCATAGCCAACGCCAACTACGAAAAACTAAAACAAATCAAAACCAAGGCATTTGACTTTGGCGATTACAAAATATACGTGCATTTTAACCCTGCACGCGCCGTATCGTCACTGGCTAAATTGGATGCCAAAAGCATTGCCGAAAGGCCTTGTTTTTTGTGCGCAAAAAACCGTATTGAAGGTCAAACGGCCATCGATTATAAAGGAAAATACGACATTTGCATCAACCCTTTCCCTATCTGCGACGAACATTTTACCGTAGTTTCAAAAATACACGAACCTCAAAGCATTGAGGGTAAAGTGCGCGACTTTCTAGATTTAGCAAAGCAATACCCAGATTTTATTGCCCTGTTCAATGGATCAAAATCGGGCGCATCGGCACCAGACCACATGCATTTTCAACTAGTAAATAAAGACTATTTCCCTTTTGCTATAGAAACTCCCATGCCAGGGGTTATCGAAAAAATTGTATTGCAATCCAACAATACTGAGGAATTGGAAGCACTGCTTTTGGAACAGCTAAACAGGCTACAACAACCCGACGAATTGCCTGCCAGCCACGTCAATTTGTTCTGCCAATACAAGAACGATGGTTGGACGCTCACCCTATTTCCACGCATCCAACACCGTCCCCGCCAATTCTTTAGCGAGGGCGACGTCCGCCTGATGATGAGCCCCGGCGCCATCGACATGACAGGTCACCTGATTGCCGCCCGCGAGGAGGATTTTGAAAAAATTACCAAAGAGGTAATCATCGATATTTTCCAACAAATCTCGGGTTACAACGCCTAAACGACTAAACAAAAATAACATGAGCAACATACGCGTAGGCATATTTACACGAAATGAGATGCACGTTGTTTTTTATGGCGAGTACCTGCATGATGGGCAGTTCATTACAGGGCAACATACCCTTTGTCAAGAGGGATTGTACACGCCTCAAAGCGACGATTGTTTTTTCTCGTTGGCCGATGTAACCATTGGTATTGACTTTCATTGGGAGCGCAACGAAACGCAAACTTTTAAGGGCAGCCTAGAAATTTTAAGACAGCCCGACGGAGGCCTTACCGCCATCAATGTGTTGGATATTGAGGATTATTTGCAGAGCGTTATCTCGTCCGAGATGAGCGCCACCTCGCACATCGAACTGTTAAAAGCGCATGCCGTGATATCGCGCAGTTGGGCACTTTGCAAAATACAACGCTCCCTACAAGCCAGTGCCTTTGCCCTTGAAGAGACGGAAGACAAACGCATTTGCTGGTACGGAAGCGAACCACACCAAGGCTTTGACGTATGCGCCGACGACCACTGCCAACGCTACCAAGGCCTCCGCGCCAAAGACCACAAAAACGCCATCAAAGCGGTGCACGATACCAAAGGAGAGGTTTTATGTCAGTTAGGAGTGAGGAGTGAGGAGTTAGAAGTTATTTGCGACGCTCGTTTTTACAAGTGCTGTGGTGGGGTTACCGAACAGTTTGAAACCTGTTGGGAAGATACGCACTTTGATTATTTGGTAAAGGTAGAAGACAACGACGCCAATCGGTCCCTGAGCCTGTCGTTAGACCTCACCACTGAAGAAGGAGCAAGACAATGGATTTTATCCTCTCCCGATGCCTTTTGCAATACATCGGACAAAAAGATTTTAAGCCAAGTTTTAAACGATTATGACCAAGAAACCATCGATTTTTATCGTTGGAAAGTTAGCTACACCACCAACCAACTTAGCGAACTTATCCGTAAAAAATCGGGCATCGACTTTGGCGAAATTTTAGCCCTCGAACCCCTAAAAAGAGGCGTATCGGGCAGAATTTACGAACTAAAAATAGTAGGTAGCAAAAAAACGCTCATCGTTGGGAAAGAACTAGAGACTCGCAAATGGCTATCAGAAAGTCATTTGTATAGTTCTGCCTTTATCGTCGAAAAAGAAAACGACACTTTTACTTTATACGGTGCAGGATGGGGACATGGCGTAGGGCTTTGCCAAATTGGCGCTGCCGTAATGGCCGAAAAAGGCTACACCTACCAACAAATTTTAGCGCATTATTATCCAAACACAATCATAGTCGGACATTCGTCCTCCGACTAACCGACTAACCGACTAATTGACTAATCGAATTTCAGCAAGCAACAACAAAATGCGAGTATTGAATAATGTTACAATAATAAACATCGCGGTAAAATCGATTCGTCGATTCATCGATTCACCGATTCACCGATTCATCAATAATTATGAAAGACTATAGAAACCCTTGGGCTTGGATTCCAAGTTTGTATTTAGCAGAAGGCTTCCCTTACGTATTGGTAATGACCGTATCGGTTATTCTCTATAAAAACCTAGGCATTGGCAACGCAGAAATTGCCTTTTACACCAGCTGGTTGTATCTTCCCTGGGTCATCAAACCCTTTTGGAGCCCCATGGTCGATTTGATCAGAACCAAACGTTGGTGGATTTACAGCATGCAACTGCTTCTAAGCGTGGGGCTTGCAGGCATCGCCTTCTCGCTACCTACCACGTACTTTTTTCAAGCATCGCTGGCATTTTTCTACCTTATGGCCTTTAGTTCGGCTACGCACGACATTGCGGCCGACGGGTTTTACATGCTTGGACTCAACGAAAAAGACCAATCGTTGTTTGTAGGCATTCGCAATATTTTTTACCGCCTGTCGAATATTTTTGGACAAGGTATTTTGGTAATGATTGCCGGGTATTTAATGAAACGCATGGAGAACCCTGCCGTCGCCTGGTCGTGGGTATTTGGTTTGTGCGCCGTTATTATGGCCGCCATGGGTATTTACCACTACTTTATTATGCCTCGTCCACAAAGCGATACCACCAATAACCAACGAAGCATTAAAGAATTGTTTGTTTCGTTCTTTAGCAAAAAAGGCATCTGGACCGCCTTGGCATTTATTCTGCTTTACCGCTTGGGCGAAGCACAACTTACCAAAATAGCCTCGCCATTCCTACTAGAAGCGCGCGAAAACATGGGCCTTGGCATTAGCACCGAAACCGTAGGGCTTATTTACGGCACCATTGGCGTTATTGCCTTGCTGTTAGGCGGTATTATTGGGGGTATTTTAGCAGCCAAAGACGGCCTAAAAAAATGGATTTGGCCCATGGTTTTTGCTATGAACGTTCCTAACCTTGCCTATGTTTATTTAGCATACGCTTTGCCCAACAATATTTGGATTACAACTGCCTGCATAGCCATTGAACAATTGGGTTACGGCTTTGGTTTTACAGCCTTTATGCTTTACCTAATTCAAGTAAGCAAAGGTCCTTACCAAACCGCACACTACGCCCTTTGCACTGGCTTTATGGCCTTGGGAATGATGCTCCCTGGTATGGTGGCAGGTTATATTCAAGAGCTATTGGGCTACGGTCAATTCTTTATTTGGGTATGCCTCTGCACCATCCCCGGCATGCTACTTATTCCCAAATTAAAGATAGAGTAAGTTTATTCCTTACTTTACCTTACCTAATATCTCCTCTGGAGTAATAGAATTTAGCAAGGTTACCGCACAAAGTTTTTTACCTAGGTCTTTTATCGAGGCTCCTACATGGTAAACCTTATCGTCGATAATCAGAAATCGATCGTGCGATTTTTTGCTTACATACACCTCAACAACGGGATATTGCGCATTATGCTTTTCTAAATCGAGCGAAAACTGCTCGCTCATTTTGTAAGTATAAATTTCGGCCGACACATCTTGTTTTCGTTTAGAAAGCAACGTAAGCACTGAAGCATCTACATAATTATCAATCACAACGATGCGCAGAGTTGCCGATTCAATTAACTGCGACATAAGAATATGCGCATCAAAGAGTTGATTATTGTAAAAAACATTTTCTTTAGGGAGTTCGTATTTTGAAAGCGCCTGAAAGATTGTTTCAATTTGCGATTCTGTCTTATCTTGCCTCTCCAGCATTATCAGCTGATGATGCTCAATGCTTTCTATCCGATTAAACAGCTGATCGTTATTTAGTAATGCATGTCGCATAGCTACAAAGGCATCCATAATCTTTATACTAATATTTATCGCTGTTTCACTCTATAACACAGCAGACAACATAGATACACCTTGTTCTGTGAATGCATATGGATTTTGATACGAGAAGCGAAGTTCTTTGAGGTGGTCACAAATTGTGACCACCTTAATCTTCTCATCATCAGTAAGTTGAAACATAAATCGTTCAGGAAAACGCTCTATATTACGTTTTACCGCTTGATTTAACACTTTTGTCTCTACCCCATACAAACGCGCCAAATCGCGGTCAAGCATTACTTGCTTACCACGGATGTTTAAAATAAGATTTTCGATTGCCTCTAAAGGTTGTTGAACAGATTGCAACGAATCGTTGCAAATTGAAAGTTTTTTGCTCATAAAGACTAAAAATTAAGATGAATAATAATTGTTGCTTGTTGTTCGTCAATCGTCGCTAGCAGACAATCATTGACGTTTTAGACAATGTCAAAGGTACCCCAACAGCGCCTCCATATCGGGGAGGACGATATCGGCGCCTGCATCCCAGAGGTCTTGATCTTTGAGGATGCCCGTATTAACGGCGATGGTAAAAATGCCTGCGCCCTTGGCGGAGCGTACGCCCAAAGGAGCGTTCTCTACCACCACTACTTCGCTGGCTGGCAAGCCTGCTTTTTCTAAGCCCATTAAATAGGGTTCTGGGTCGGGTTTGCCCTTTTTAACGTCGTAGGCAGTTACCATTTTTTCTTTGTAAAACGTATCGGGATAGTAGTGATTAAGTGTATCCAACAAACTGGCTTGTCCCGATCCAGTAATGATGTAGATTTCCAATCCCAAACTTTTTACTTTTGCTAGCACATCGTGCATGCCACGCATGGGAATGGGATCGCCCATCGAGTCAAAAATACGGCTCTTGTTGGCATAGATGCGTTGCATATCTTCTTGCGATGGAACTCCCCTGCCGTGTGCCAAAAATACATCGGTTACTGTACCCGATCCGGTTCTGCCTTCTTGTAAATACACCTCGTATTCCGAAAAAGGAAGCCCTTCTAAGGCCATCGCCTCGCTCCACGCTTTGGCATGACGGGGCATGGAATCGAATATCACTCCATCCATATCAAAAAATACGGCCTTGGGCATAAAGGGTAAGGATTGTTTCATAAGAAATAATACGTTTCTGGATTAGTGATGACAAAGATAATACAAACAAAAAGCTTCTTCGCAACGTTCATCTGTAAAAATTACCAAAAGTTACCTAAAAAAATGTGGGTATATCGGCAAATTACACTACATTTGCGTGAGTAATTTGCATAACTAGTATCGGATATGAAAAACAAAAAACAGTTGGCGAAATGGATTGGGACGATTGCCCTTGTATGGGTAGGCATCTTTGCTACATCGTGCTTGGGCAATTACAATAGCCCCCGCATTGTACTGCATCGATTGTACATCGATACTACCCAAATTGCCAGCACAGCCACTCCTATTCATGTTGGCGATACCCTTTTTGTAGAGGTAGAGCTAAACGGCCTAGGCAACGAACTAACTCAATTGCAAATCAACATCGACCGCGAATTTTTAAAAGATTCGTTGGTAACGGTAACCGAAACGGGCGAGCAACTTTGCACCGAGTTTAGCCAAGTAAGCAAAGGATTTTACCAATTTAAACCCCAAACCTACATCATTGGCACGTATTGGATGCTAATTCCTATCAAAGCACGCACCAACCAAAGCGAACCTTTTACGGTAAACATGCGCTTGCAAAACACATCGAAAGTAGAAGAACCTTACAACCCTTATACACAAGAGTTTTTGGTGTATGTATCGGACACCACCCTTGTGCAACCATCTAAATAACAGAAAATGAAATCATTAAAAGAACTTATACGTCCTAATATTTGGTCATTGGCCCCCTACTCTTGCGCACGCAACGAGTTTACAGGCGAGGCATCGGTTTTCTTGGATGCCAACGAAAACCCATACAACCAACCCTTTAACCGCTATCCAGACCCTTTGCAGTTGCAATTGAAAGAAAAAATTGCAGCACTAAAAGGTGTACGCCCCACACAAATTATGTTGGGCGTTGGTAGCGACGAACCCATCGACCTTATTTTTCGCATTTTTTGCGAACCTAGCAAAGACAACGTTGTAGCCATTAACCCAACCTACGGCATGTACGGCGTTTGTGCCGACATCAACAACGTTGAATACAAGCAAGTTAACCTAAATGCCGATTTTACGCTTGATGCTGCCAAAGTGTTAAAAGCATGCGACAAAAACACTAAAGTCATCTTTTTGTGTTCGCCCAACAACCCTACTGGTAACTCGTTGGCACGCACCGAAATTGAAAAAATCGTAACCAGCTTTGAGGGCATTGTTGTTATCGACGAAGCTTATATCGATTTTTCGAACGAGCCATCGTGGTTAGCATCGCTAGATCAGTATCCTAATATTATTGTATTGCAAACCTTCTCTAAAGCATGGGGCATGGCTGCTTTGCGCTGCGGTATGGCCTTTGCATCGGAAGATATCATTGCCTTCTTTAACAAGGTAAAATACCCTTATAACCTCAACTTATTGACCCAAGAGGCTGTTTACAAGCAAGTTGAAAACGTCGACCAAAAGAACGAATGGGTAAAAGCCTTGCTAATGGAGCGCAAAAAAATGATAGAAAGCCTAGAGGCTTTGCCTTTGGTAAAACAAATTTATCCTACCGATGCCAACTTTGTTTTGGTAAAAGTAGACGATGCCAACGGTGCATACAAACAATTGGTTGATAAGGGTATTATTGTGCGCAACCGCAACAGCGTTACCCTTTGCGAAGGTTGTTTGCGCATTACCGTAGGCACCCCATCCGAAAACAAACAATTACTCACCGCCTTACAACAAATGGTATGAAAAAAGCCTTGTTTATAGACCGCGACGGCACCCTTATTATAGAGCCACCCATTACCGAGCAAGTAAACAGTTTGGACGAAATGACTTTCTTGCCAGGGGTAATTCGCAACCTGTATTTTATTGCTAAAAACCTTGATTTTGAGTTGGTAATGGTAACCAACCAAGACGGTTTAGGCACACCAGGTTACCCACAAGAAGTGTTCGATAGCGTACAAAACAAAATGTTAGAAATTATGGCTGGCGAAGGCATCACATTCGATGCCATTCATATTGACAAATCGTTTGCCAGCGAAGGACTTCCCACACGTAAACCGGGCACAGGCATGCTAACCGCCTATATGGACGGTAGCTACGATTTGGCAAACAGTTACGTAATTGGCGACCGCCTTACCGACGTACTATTGGCCAAAAACTTAGGATCAAAATCAATCCTTATTACCGATAAGTTAGGCGAATCGGATGCTACCTTTGAAGCACAAAATTGGGACAGCATTGCCGAATATTTGTTTGCTGGCGAACGCCGTGCGCAAGTAACACGCAAAACCAACGAAACCGATATCCTAATTGATTTAAACCTAGACGGTCGTGGCCAAACCAACATTCAAACGGGCGTGGGTTTCTTTGACCATATGTTGGATCAGATAGGCAAACACGGCGGTTTTGATTTAACCATCCAAGTAAAAGGAGATTTGAACGTAGACGAACACCACACCATAGAAGATACCGGTTTGGCATTGGGCGAAGCCTTTTTACAAGCTTTGGGTAGCAAACGTGGCATTGAACGTTACGGTTATTGCTTGCCCATGGATGAGTGCCTATGCAGTGTAGCACTCGATTTTGGTGGCCGCCCCTGGTTGGTTTGGGATGCGCAATTTAAGCGCGAAATGGTGGGCGATATGCCTACCGAAATGTTCATGCATTTCTTTAAATCGTTTAGCGATACCGCTAAGATGAACCTCAACATCAAGGCAGAAGGCGAAAACGAGCACCACAAAATAGAAGGCATCTTTAAAGCCCTTGCCAGGGCACTAAAAATGGCCGTTAAGCGCGATATCTATCGCTACGAACTGCCATCGACCAAAGGTGCATTGTAGTCAAAGGTCGAAGGTCTAAAGTCAAAGGTCAGACTTGTGACTTTAGACTTTCGACCATAAATTTCGGGCCCTTAGGACCCGAAATTTATTTTACCCTGTCCATCGTTCGAGTAACTCGAATACCCCACTTACCTGCCTTAATGGTCATTACATCGCCTTTTACCCACATCTTACCAGTACCGGTCATACCCCATTTAGGGTCGTAGGCATAATGTAATATATAACATTGTTCATTGGCATCCCAATCCATCTTCATCACGATTTGACCAATAAGCGGTCTGTCGCGCAACGATTTATCTGGATTTCTAGCATCTTTTAAGGGTTTTCCATGGCTATCGACCGATTTGGCCAACCAAATCAACTTCGCCTCGTATTTATTAGGCGCCACCTTATAAAACTCGGTTTTACCATCTTTATTATCGTCTAACCAAACGCCACAAATATCATCGGGTGCAGCCCAAATAGACAAAGTACTCAACAAACAAATCGATAGGAATAGAATTTTTCTCATAGTCGTTTAAATTATTCTGCCAACAAAGGTATAAAAAAACCGAAAAAATGATTACATTTGCAAGATTTTTTAAGAATCATACAGATTGTACCATTGTAAACGATACATCAGAGAAAAAAAATGAATCAACTATCACAAAGACTTAATGCGCTTTCCGAATCGGAAACCTTGGCTATGTCGCAAAAAAGTGCTGAACTAAAAGCACAAGGCATAGATGTAATCAACCTAAGTGTGGGAGAACCAGACTTCTTTACACCTGACCACATAAAACAGGCTGCTAAGGACGCTGTAGATAATAACTTCTCTTTTTACTCTCCTGTTCCTGGTTACCCAGCACTACGCAACGCCATCGTTGCTAAATTGAAAAACGAAAACGGTTTAGACTATACCGCTGCTCAAATTGTTTGCTCGGGTGGTGCTAAACAATCGGTTTGCAACGCTATTTTGTGTTTGGTAGACAAAGGCGACGAAGTAATCGTTCCTGCTCCTTACTGGGTTAGCTATGTAGAAATGGTAAAATTGGCCGAAGGTACCAATGTGATTGTCGAAGCAGGCATTGAACAAGATTTCAAAATCACTCCTGCTCAACTAGAAGCCGCTATTACCCCTAAAACCAAAGCCCTTATTTTGTGTTCACCTTCTAATCCAACCGGTAGCGTGTACTCAAAAGAAGAATTGCAAGCACTTGCAGCTGTTTTAGCTAAATATCCTAACGTATACGTTATTGCCGACGAAATTTACGAACACATCAACTACGTAGGCAAACACGAAAGCATCGCTCAATTTGACGAAATCAAAGACCGCGTGGTGATTGTAAACGGTGTATCAAAAGCATACGCTATGACCGGTTGGCGTATTGGTTGGATTGCAGCTCCTCTTTGGATTGCAAAAGCTTGCAACAAATTGCAAGGTCAATATACTTCAGGTCCTTGCTCGGTAGCACAAAAAGCAGCAGAAGCAGCTTATACTGGCAGCCAACAATGCATTGCCGATATGCGTGCAGCCTTTGAACGTCGTCGTAACTTGGTGTTGGATATGCTAAAAGACATTCCTGGTTTGCAAGTAAACGAACCCAAAGGTGCGTTCTATGTATTCCCAAAATGTAGCTCGTTCTTTGGCAAAACCGCTCCTAACGGTAAAGTAATCAACGATGCTGCCGACTTGGCTATGTATCTATTGGAAGAAGGTCACGTGGCTTGCGTAGGCGGTGGCGCATTTGGTTCGCCTGAATGCATCCGTATGTCGTACGCTACATCGGACGAGAACTTGGTAAATGCATTTACCCGCATCAAAAACGCATTGGCCGTATTGAAATAATTGAATCATACGATACCCTCCCAAAAGGCTACTCCAACGAGTAGCCTTTTTTTATGCCCATACAAGTACTGCCCCGCTGTATCTACCTCGACACCATTCACGCTCCATATTTTGTATTGTGAAATATTTTTAGTATCTTGCAAAACGTGCCTTAAAAACAAACCAAAACCAATACTATATGAAAAAACTCACTACCCTATTTTTATGGCTGTTCATATCGTTGAATATGTTTGCAGCAAACATTACTCTGTATTACGTCAACTCGAACGGATGGAGTAAAGTAAATGCCTATGCTTGGAAAAACAGCACCCAATCTGCTATTGTAGAATGGCCTGGCACCGCCGCTACCAAAGAATCCAAAACCATGAACGGCTACGAGGTATATTCCTATACCTTTGACAATTCTAAAGCCGACAGAATCATCTTCAACAATGGTTCGGGTGGTACTGGGAACCAAACCGACGACTTAACCGTCGATTCTTCTAAACCATATTATTACAACGGCCAATGGAATTCTTCCATCACCTACGACACATCGTCTTCTGCCACCACCTACTGCATTGCAGGAGCTGCTGTAACAGGAACCAACTGGTGCTGTGGTTCAAACTGGTCGCCCAGTGCATGCCAACTCACCAACAACTCGGTTACCTACAACGAACTGCCTACAGGCGAATACAAATTTAAAATTACCGATGGAACATGGAATAACTCTTGGGGTTATAGCGCACTTACCTCTACCACGGGTTTAACAAAAGACGCAGATGGCAATGTGGTAATTAGCCTTACCCAAACCAGCAATGTAACCATTGCTTTTAATAGCAGTACTAAAAAAATCACGGTTACCATTACCGAAGCTACAACACCATCGGACCCAACAACCCCCACTGCTACCATTGCAGCCATTCGCAATAGACTTAGCATTAACACCAACGACTTTACCGATTTTGCAGGCCTTTACGTCGCCAAACTTCCCACCATCGACGGAGGCACTTTAAACGCATACGAATGGCAATTCTCTACCGACAATGCTTCTTGGGCAAAATACGCTGATGGAGACGGTGCCACTTGGGACAATATTCGCCCCAACAAAGCAGGTTACTACCGTTGCACCCTTACTTACAGCGTAGGTAGCGAAACGCAAACTGTTGTTTCTAACACCCTGCAAATTACCAACCAAGGAGGTTCTACGGTTTCCTTTAGTAGCAACCTTCCCGTTGTATTGGTACGCACCTCAAAAGATTTCCCAACCCCTCCTGCCGATTATCCTACCACCGAACAAGTGGCAGAGCTAAAAGCCAAACGCAGTGTAGACGTTAAGATTCTTTGGAACGAAAACGGAACCGTCAGCAATAACGACATCAACAACGCAAGCGTACTTCATTACGACCGCAAAGCGCGCATGAACTACCGCGGTTCTTCTAGTTTGAACAACCCCAAGAAAAGTTTTGCTTTTGTAACGGGCGACAAAAATTGCGACACAAAAAAACTAGGCGAGGTAAAAACCAAAAAGTTTGCCATGTTTGATGGCGACGCTCACAAAGATTGGGTCATGTATGCATCGTACCCCGATGCTACCTTTATGCGCAACATCCTTTCTTACCACCAATACGCCCAAATGACAGGCCTCTGGGGAGTAAAATGTAGATACGTAGAAATGTACATCGATGGTGAATACCAAGGTATCTACGTATTTATGGACAAAATGACCCAAGACGAAACACGTATCAACGTAAACGAAGACACAGGTTACATTGTTCGTTTTGACAAAACCGATATCGTTGACAGATACGACGGAAATGCGGGCAAAAACGAAGATTATAAACGCTGTACATTCTTTACTTCAAACACAGGTAAAAAAACAATTGCTACCTACAACATGCAAGTAGACCAAGCGTTTGAAATTGAATACCCCGAGCGCGAAGACATCTCTACCTTTGACGACGATGGCAACGTAACCGACGACTCTGCTTGGGAAACAAAGGTTTCGGATGTAAAAGCCATGTTTACGACCATGGAGTCGGCCATATTGGCAAACGACTACGACAAGTTAGCCAACATCATCGACTACCAAAGTTGGGCTGATTGGTTTATCATCAACGAATTTACCAAAAATGCCGATGCGTATCGTATTTCTTGCGTATTCCAAATAAACTCTACAGCCGATAAAATTGTAGCCAACCCTATTTGGGACTACGAATTGGGCTGGGGCAATCAAGACACCCAAACTTCAGGCCTAATGGTAGAAGACAATACCTATTACAACGACGACTTCCCTACTCCCTTCTGGTGGACAGGCAAAGGCAAATCGGGTTGCAACGGCCTATTGGGCGACTGCAAGTTTAAAGCCATAGTAAAAGAACGTTGGGCTAAACACATTGGTGCGGGCGGTGCTTTAAATTCGACCGTTCTCAATGCCAAAATAGACAGCTTGGCCAACGTACTTTCGCAAGGTGCAGGCAGCAGAGAAAAGAGCAAATGGAACACCTATTCAGCTTCAAGTACATCTACGTTAAAATCATGGATTACTAGCAGAACATCTGCGCTAAACAGCATTATCAATGGTTGGGAAGTTTGCGGAAGCGATATCCCCGATGTTCCTACTCCTTCCACTCCTTACTACATTGCAGGAGCACAAATAGTAGGAGGTACTGCCGTAGCGGGAGATCAATGGTGCTGCGGATTAAGATGGGATCCTGCAGGCTGCGCCCTTACCGACAACACGGTAACCTATACAGCACTTGCCGACGGCGAGTATAAATTCAAAATAACCGATGGAACTTGGAGCCAAAATTGGGGATACAGCGCATTAAGCTCTAATGCTGGTCTTTCTAATGATGCAGACGGAAACGTAGTGATTACCCTTACCAAAGCAAGCGATGTAACCATTACCTTTAATCCTACAACTCAAAAAATCACAGTAACCATTACCGAAGTCCCTGAGCCTGCATCAGACTTTACCATCGCGGCTATCCGTAATCGCCTGTCGATTAATACCAACGACTTTACCGATTTTGCGGGTCTTTATGTTGCTGAACTTCCTACTGTAGAAAATGGCAGCTTGAGCTCTTACCAATGGCAATTCTCTGCCGACAAAACCACTTGGGCGGCTTACGCTGATGGCAACGGTGCGTCTTGGGATAATATTCGTCCCAACAAAGCAGGTTACTATCGTTGCGTAATGACATACGATGTAAGTGGCCAAGCAGAAGAGTTTACATCGAATGTACTTCAAATCAGATCAAACGGAGGTTCTACTGTTTCATTCAGCAGCAAACTTCCTGTCATTTTGGTACGTACAGCAAAAGACTTCCCTGTTTATACCGGCACTGGCTATCCCGATAACGACGGCGTAGCCGCACTAAAAGCCAAACGCAGCGTAGACGTTAAGATTCTTTGGAATCAAGACGGCGAAAGTGTTACCAACGCCGATGTAAACAATGCTGATATTCTTTACTACGACCGCAAAGCGCGCATGAACTATCGTGGTTCATCTAGCTTATACAACGACAAGAAAAGTTATGCATTCGTAACAGGCGACAAAAACTGCGATGCTAAAAAACTAGGCGAAGTTAAGACAAAAAAATTGGCCATGTTTGGCGATGACGCACACAAAGACTGGGTGCTTTACGCAGCAGCTCCAGACGATACCTATATGCGTAACGTACTATCATACCACCAATATGCTCAAATGACAGGCCTTTGGGGTGTACGTTGCCGTCACGTAGAACTTTATGTTGATGGCGAATACAAAGGTATTTACGTATTTATGGACAAAATTACTGCCGATGAAAATCGTGTAAACATTAGCGAAGACGGCTACATTGTGAAGTTAGATAAAACAGACATTGTAGACAGATACAATGGTTATGAAGGCGCTAACGAAGACTACAAACGCTGTACATTTACCACTTCTAATACTGGCAGAACCAACATCAGCACCTACAACCAAGTGGTAGACCAAGCATTTGAAATTGACTATCCAGAACGCGAAGACATTGCTACCTTCGACAACGATGGCAATGTTACCGACGATTCTGCTTGGGATGCCAAAGTAGCTGCTGTAAAAGCAAAATTTACTGCCATGGAGAGTGCCATGTTAGCCAACGATTACGATAAACTGGCTACCCTTATCGACTACGAAACTTGGGCAGACTGGTTCATTATCAATGAATTTACCAAAAACGCCGATGCTTATCGTATCTCGTGCGTCTTTACATTAAATTCTATCGACGATAAAATTGTAGCCAACCCTATTTGGGACTACGAATTGGGTTGGGGCAACCAAAACACCAACACATCGGGCTTAATGGTAGAAGAAAGTCAATATTATGCCGATTCCTTCCCAACCCCCTTCTGGTGGACTGGCAAAGGAAAATCGGGTTGCAACGGTCTTCTTGGTGACTGCAAATTTAGAGCCATTGTAAAAGAACGTTGGGCTAAGTATATTGCTGCCGAAGGCGCATTAAATACTACCGTGCTTACCAACAAAATTGATAGCATTAAGAGTGTGCTTGCTACCAGTTCTAAAGCTACCAACGTGAGCACTTCGGCACTTAAATCGTGGGTTAATAACCGTACTTCTGGTTTGAACACGATAATCAAAGCTTGGGAGGTTTGTCCTGTTCCTACCATCAACGACTTAACAATAGGTGAATTTGCTCAAATTTATGTAGGCGAAAAAGCCAGCGCAACTGCTACCTACACCATTGAGAATGCAGAAAATGTTGTAGCAACATTGAACGGCAATGAAGCGTTCACCATTAAATCGCAAGAAAACGGATGGGTGGAAATTGTATTCACACCAGAATCGGCTGGTACATTCAACGCTACCCTAACCATCACTGCCGACGGCGTGGTTTCTGAAAGCATCGATTTCAGTGCATCGGCAATTGAAAAACCAGTTATCAGCAACCTACAAGTTCCTGCGTTTGATCAATTGTACGTTGGCGAGTTCGCTAGCGTAACCGCAACCTACAACGTTGAAAACGCAAGCGAAGTAGTTGCTACTTTGAACGGCGATAAAGCGTTCACCATTAAATCGCAAGAAAACGGATGGGTGGAAATTGTATTCACTCCAGAATCGGCTGGCACATTCAACGCTACCCTAACCATCACTGCCGACGGCGTGGTTTCTGAAAGCATCGATTTCAGTGCATCGGCAATTGAAAAACCAGTTATCAGCAACCTAACGGCTCCTGCATTTGAAACCATCTACGCCGACCAAACAGCAACGGCCACCGCTACCTACAGCGTAGCCGACGCCACCGACGTAGTGGTAGAACTAAGCGGAGACAATGCATTTGCCATCGCTAGCCAAGCTGACGGAGAAGTAACC
>JAZRBL010000101.1:0-2960 GCA_045635045.1 Candidatus Enterocola sp.
ACGACGATATGACTGGTGTAGAAATGGAAACCATTGCTGCCAAACTACTTCGTAAAGAAAACGAAGCTAAAACAGCCAAAGCAGCAGAAGAAGAAGTAGTAATTACTACCGATAAACCAGAAAAGCAAGAAAAAAACGAGCGCAACGAAAAGCACGAAAAACCTTACGAGTTTGACGACATTATTCGCGGTACGGGTGTGCTAGAAATTGTACAAGACGGCTACGGCTTTTTGCGTTCGCCCGAATACGATTATTTTCCATCGCCCGACGACGTATACGTATCGCAATCGCAAATTAGACTTTTTGGTCTTAAAACAGGCGACACCGTTGACGGCCCCATTCGTCCTCCCAAAGAAGGCGAGAAATATTTTCCATTGGTAAGGGTAGAAAAAATTAACGGACGCGACCCATCGTATGTGCGCGACCGCGTTCCTTTTGAACACCTTACTCCCCTATTCCCTGACGAAAAATTTGATTTAAGTCATGGTAAAAATGCTACCCTATCAACACGCATTGTTGATTTGTTTAGCCCCATTGGTAAAGGCCAACGTGGACTGATTGTAGCGCAACCCAAAACCGGTAAAACCGTTCTTTTAAAAGAACTTGCCAACGCTATTTTGGAAAACCACCCAGAGGTGTACATGATTATCTTGCTGATAGACGAACGCCCCGAAGAGGTAACCGACATGGCACGCAGCGTAAAAGCCGAAGTAGTATCGTCTACCTTTGACGAGCCTGCCGAAAAACACGTAAAAGTAGCTTCTATTGTACACGAAAAAGCCAAACGCATGGTAGAATGCGGACACGACGTAGTGATCCTACTAGACTCTATTACCCGCTTGGCACGTGCTTACAACACCACAGCTCCTGCATCGGGCAAAGTTTTATCGGGCGGTGTAGATGCCAATGCCCTTCACAAACCCAAACGTTTCTTTGGCGCAGCTCGTAACATCGAAAACGGAGGTAGCTTAACCATTATTGCTACTGCCCTAACCGAAACCGGTTCTAAAATGGACGATGTTATTTTTGAAGAATTCAAAGGCACGGGTAACATGGAGCTTCAATTGGATAGAAAATTATCGAACCGCCGTATTTTCCCTGCCATCGACATCATGGCATCGGGCACACGTCGCGACGACTTACTCCTAGACGAAGGCATTTTGAACCGCATGTGGGTACTACGCCGTCATCTATCGGATATGAACTCGGTAGAAGCCATGGAGTTCTTAAAATCGCGCATTGAAGTAACCCAATCGAACGAAGAATTTTTAGCCTCTATGAACGGCTAATCACTATAAAACAGATTATATTCACATTTAATTTCTATACAAATGGCAAAAGAAAAAAAATTTCTAACATGTGATGGAAACCAAGCCGCTGCACATATCTCGTATATGTTCTCTGAAGTGGCTGCCATCTACCCCATTACGCCTTCGTCCACCATGGCCGAATACGTAGACGAATGGGCTGCCGCCGGACGTAAAAACATCTTTGGCGAAACAGTCTTGGTACAAGAAATGCAATCAGAAGCCGGTGCTGCAGGTGCTGTTCACGGTTCGTTGCAAGCAGGTGCGCTAACCTCTACTTACACCGCATCGCAAGGTTTGTTGCTAATGATTCCTAATATGTACAAAATTGCAGGCGAATTGTTGCCTTGCGTTTTCCACGTATCAGCTCGTACATTGGCATCGCACGCATTGTGTATCTTTGGCGACCACCAAGACGTTATGGCATGCCGCCAAACCGGTTTTGCCATGCTAGCAGAAGGTTCTGTGCAAGAAGTAATGGACTTAGCAGGTGTTGCTCACTTGGCTACCATTAAATCGCGCGTTCCTTTCCTTAACTTCTTTGACGGTTTCCGCACCTCGCACGAAATCCAAAAAATTGAAGCGCTTGAAAACGAAGACTTGGCTCCACTTATCGACCAACAAGCATTGGCAGAATTCCGTGCTCGCGCATTGAATCCTAACAAACCTGTTATGCGTGGTATGGCCGAAAACCCCGACCACTTCTTCCAACACCGCGAAAGGAGCAACGGTTACTACAACAACGTTCCTGCTATCGTAGAAGAATACATGAACGAGATTAGCAAAATTACCGGTCGTAAGTATGGTTTGTTCAACTACTATGGTGCAGAAGATGCAGACCGCGTAATTATCGCTATGGGTTCGGTTACCGAAGCCATTGGCGAAACCATCGACTACTTGATGGCAAAAGGCGAAAAAGTAGGTTTGGTTGCTGTACACTTGTATCGTCCATTCTCTGCTAAACACTTCTTGGCAGCTCTTCCAAAATCGGCTAAACGCATTGCTGTTTTGGACCGTACCAAAGAACCAGGTGCAAATGGCGAACCTTTGTACCTAGACGTAAAAGACATTCTTTACAACCAAGAAAATGCTCCACTTGTAGTAGGTGGTCGCTATGGTTTGGGTTCGAAAGATACCACTCCAGCACAAATTTTGGCTGTATACGAAAACTTGGCTATGAACGAGCCTAAAAACCAATTCAACATTGGTATCGAAGACGACGTTACCTTTACTTCGCTTCCTAAAAAAGAAGAAGTAGCGGTAGGTGGCGAAGGCATGTTCGAAGCTAAATTCTACGGTTTGGGTGCTGACGGCACTGTAGGTGCTAACAAAAACTCGGTTAAAATTATTGGTGACAACACCAACAAATATTGCCAAGCTTACTTCTCTTACGACTCTAAAAAATCGGGTGGTTTTACCTGCTCGCACTTGCGTTTTGGCGACAACGCTATTCGCAGTACTTACTTGGTAAACACACCTAACTTTGTAGCTTGCCACGTACAAGCTTACTTGCGTATGTACGACGTAACCCGCGGTTTGCAAAAAGGCGGTACCTTCCTTTTGAACACCGTTTGGAACGAAGAAGAATTGGCTAAAAACTTGCCTAACAAAGTTAAACGTTACTTTGCTCAAAACGACATTACCGTTTACTAC
>JAZRBL010000102.1:0-7197 GCA_045635045.1 Candidatus Enterocola sp.
CTAAAATAGCGTCTTTAATAGCCATTTTAAGGGCACCTACTTCGGCACAAGGACGCAAGTTAAATAGCTCCATAATTTCTTTACCATCAATGGGTGGCTGAAAATTACGTACGTGGTCTTTTTGCTCTATATCTTTGAGTTTTTGACGCACAATTTGCAAATTTTGCAGGTGTTTTTGTGCCTTTACTTCGTTTTTAGAGGTAATGTCTGCCTCGCAAAGCATCATTAAATCGTCTATATCATCGCCTGCTTCAAAAAGCAATCGACGCACTGCCGAGTCGGTAATTTCTTCTTCTACCAAGGCAATGGGGCGCATGTGTAGGGTAACAATTTTTTGTACATAACGCATTTGCTCGCCCATAGGCAACTTAAGTCGCTTAAAAATGCCGGGTAGCATGCGTTCACCAATGTAGTTGTGGTTGTGGAAAGTCCAACCAATTTTTTTATCGAATCGTTTGGTGACAGGTTTACCTACATCGTGCAGTAGGGCAGCCCAACGCAACCAAACATTATCGCTTTTAGCTGCTAATTTATCCAGCACCTCTAGGGTATGATAAAACACGTCTTTGTGGCTTTTCCCGTTAATGGTTTCTACGCCCGATAGCGCATCAATTTCGGGTAAAATAAGTTCTAGCAAGCCCGTATTTTTAAGTAAGCTAAACCCAATAGATGGTTTAGGCGCCTTCATAATTTTGTTCAGTTCTTCTACAATACGCTCTATAGAAACAATCTTAATACGCTCTTTGTTGGTTATAAGCGATTGGTAAGTTTTGTCTTCTATATGAAAGTGCAATTGAGTTGCGAAGCGTATACATCTAAGCATTCTAAGAGGGTCGTCGCTAAAGGTAATATCGGGGTCTAACGGAGTTCTAATAATTTTATTCTCGATATCGGTTATACCACCAAAAGGATCTAACAACGCACCGTATCTATCTTGGTTTAAACAAATGGCCAAAGCGTTGATGGTAAAATCGCGACGGTTTTGGTCGTCTTGCAAAGTACCATCTTCTACAATGGGTTTACGCGACCCTCTGGTGTACGATTCCTTGCGTGCACCCACCAATTCTATTTCGGTGTCTTTGTATTTAATTTGAGCGGTGCCAAAGTTTTTAAACACGGCCAAATTGGCTTGCTTGCCCAAGGTCTTTTTTACCTGTTCGGCCATGGTAATACCACTGCCAACTACCACCACATCGATGTCGTTCGAAGGCCTATTTAAAAATATATCGCGTACAAATCCACCAATAACGTAGCATTCCATGCCCAACGAGTCGGCACAGGTAGATAGGGTTTTGAACAATGGATTTTTTAAATACGATTGCATGGCAGTGTTTATTAAAAAAAAATGATGAACAAAGGTACTTATTTTGCTGTTAAATCACAAAAAAATATTACTTTTGTAAGTTGTATTATGAAGACGAGAATTGCTTTTATGCTTCTTATGCTGTGTGGTTGCATAGCATGTACATCCACGGGTTCCGACAAGGCAAAAAATTTGTTGGAGAGAGCAACTTCTCACTATACCAAAGGCGAATTCAATACTGCAAAAGTCTTAGTAGATAGCATTCATCTTCAGTTTCCACGCGACATAGAAACACGCAAACAAGCGCGTATTTTGATGTTTAACATCGAATACCAAGAAACAGCGCGTAATTTGCTGTATTTGGACAGTATTATGCCCCTAGTACAACAAGAGTGGGATAGCCTAGCGGTAGATTATGTATTATTAGACACTGCATACGTGGCTACCAAAACTTACCAGCATAAAGCGTTTCAACAACAAGCGCCCAGCACCACCTTGCAATGCCAAATAACAGAACAAGGCGAGTTGCATGTAATCAGCATCAATGCTGGCAACGCTCACAACCACGTAGCAGTAAAGGTAAGTGCTGACGATGTGTATGCCCATACGCAAGAGGTAGCAGTGGGGCATGTTCACAACCATCAGTTTTCTGACTTAGGCGTTCAGTGGGAGTACGTTACTTTTGATAAAAATGCACAAGGCGAAGTGCCCGGTTTTATTGCATTGTACGCCGACAAACCCATAAAAGTAACGTTAATGGGCAGTAAAGACTATGTTTACTATTTACCCAAGGAGCAAGCAAAATGGATTGCCGCATCAGTAAAATTTGCTCAACAAACCTTGTTGTGTAAACAATTACAAGCAGATTATAAAAAATCAACAGATAATTTAATATGGCTCAAACAAAAGTTAGTAGCAGAAGAATCGCCTTACTAGGTAGTTTCTTTTTGTTTTGTCTATTTTCGGTATCGGCACAAGAAAGCATCAACAAAGAACAGTTTTTGCAAAAAGTATGGAACTTTGAAAAAAACAACCAAAGTTTTGTGCTAGAATCGGACGTGCCAGTTATTTTGGATTTTTGGGCATCGTGGTGCGGTCCTTGTCGTATGTTAACCCCCGAGCTAACAGCCTTGCAAAAAGACTACAAAGGTAAAATTAAAATCTACAAAATTAATGTAGACGAAGAGCGCGAGCTATCGCAAGCTTTTGGCATTAAAGCCATGCCAACCCTTTATTTTATACGCAAAGATAAAATTACCTATGTACAGGGTTATAGAACCAAAGCAGAATTGCAACAAATAGTAGATTCATTCTTATTAAAATAGTAATAAAACAACAATAAAATGGGAAAAACAAAGTACATTTTTGTAACAGGCGGTGTAACATCGTCGTTAGGAAAAGGAATTATTTCTGCCTCTATCGGTAAGTTATTACAATCTAGAGGCTACAGTGTAACCAACCAAAAATTCGACCCTTACATGAACGTCGACCCAGGTACACTGAATCCGTATGAACACGGTGAGTGCTACATTACCACCGATGGACACGTTACCGACTTAGACTTAGGTCACTACGAACGTTTTACCTCTATCGAAACCACTCGCAACAACAGCTTAACCAGCGGTAGAATTTACCAAAACGTTATCAACAAAGAGCGTAAAGGCGAGTACATGGGTAAAACGGTGCAAATTATCCCTCATATTACCGACGAAATTAAACGCAACATTTTGGTATTGGGACAAAAAATGAAATACGATTTTGTGATTACCGAAATTGGTGGGGTAGCCGGCGATATTGAATCGTTGCCTTTCTTGGAAAGCGTTCGTCAATTAAAATGGGAATTGGGTGGCGATTGCATCAATGTTCACCTTACTTACGTTCCTTATTTGGCCGCTGCTAAAGAATTGAAAACCAAACCTACCCAACACTCGGTAAAAAAATTGCAAGAGTTGGGTATTCAACCCGATGTATTGGTGTTGCGTACCGAGCATGACATTACCGAAGACATGCGTAAAAAAGTATCGCTATTCTGTAACGTATCGCCAGAGGCAGTTATTCAATGTAAAGACGCTCCTTGCATTTACGAAGTGCCTCTACGCATGCAAAAACAAGGATTGGATGCGGTTATTTTACGTAAATTGGGCATTGCTCCAGAAGCAACCAATTCTGATTTAACCAAATGGAACAATTTCTTGGACAAAAAACACAGTGCTACAGAAGAGGTAAAAATTGCGTTGGTAGGTAAATACGTTGAGTTGCAAGATGCTTACAAATCCATTAGCGAATCGCTTTTGCAAGCTGCTGTGTATAACAACCGCGTGCTAAAAATGATTTCGATTCAAAGCGAAAAGCTAACCAAAGAAAACGTTGCCGAATACTTACAAGGTATGGACGGCGTTTTGGTGGCTCCTGGTTCGGGTCCACGTGGGGTAGAAGGCAAAATTATTGCTTTAGAATACTGCCGTACCAACAACGTGCCTACTTTGGGTATTGTTTTGGGTATGCAATGTATGGCCATTGAATTTGCGCGCAACGTATTGGGATTAACCAATGCTAACTCTACCGAAATGGATCCTCAAACCAAAAACAACGTTATCGACCTAATTGAATCGCAAACCGTTGTTTCGTCAGAAGATGGATGCATTCGCTCGGGAGCTTACGATTGCGAATTGGTAGCAGGTAGCAAAGCGGCAGAAATTTATGGCAAAACAAGCATTTCGGAACGTCACCGTAACCGTTATGAGTTTAACAACCAATACAAAGACGCATTTGAAAAAGCAGGTATGCAAATTACAGCTACCAACCCCGAAACCGGTTTGGTAGAAATACTAGAAATTCCATCGCTGAAATGGTACATTGGCGTGCAATTCCACCCACAATACCGTAGCAGCATTGAGAAACCACATCCCTTATTTGTAAACTTTGTAAAAGCAGCTATCGAAAAATAAGAATGGATAAAAATACAATCATAGGTTTTACATTAATTGTAGCCATATTAGTGGGTTACTCTTGGTTTACCCAACCCACCGAAGAGCAAATTAAAGCCCAACAAGCATACGCCGATTCTATTCGTTTGGTACAAGCCGAACAAGAGGCCATACGCGAAATGGAATACCAACAAGCTACAGCGTATGCAGATTCGCTCAAACAAATGCAAACCGTAGATTACGGAGTCTTTACTCCCTTTGCCACTGGCATTGATACTACGTATACCTTACAAAACAACCAATTTTCAGTTAGCATATCGAGCAAGGGTGGTGCTATCTCGTCGGTTCGCCTTATTGATTACTTGACGTTCGATAAGGCCCCTGTTGTATTATTCGACAAAAACGATGCACAGACCTCCTTTAGCCTTATTACGGCCAACAACCGCATTGTAGAATCGAGCAATTTGTACTTCCAAGCGAAACAGCTATCGGAAGATAAATTGGCCATGACTTTGCCACTAGAAGATGGTGCTTATTTTAGCATTATCTACCAAATTCATGCCGATAGCTACATGGTAGACATGTACATCGAGTCTAAAGGCATGGAAAAATACCTATCGCCACGCATGAGTTCTATGGACCTTGCTTGGAACATGAGCATTCGTCAACAAGAACGTAGCAAAAAATTTGAAGGACGCTATTCGGGTATTTACTACAAATTTTGGAACGACGAGGTGGATAACCTAAGCAACGATGCCGACGACAGAGAGGAGCTTTCTAACCGCATTAAATGGATTGCTTGCAAAGACCAATTCTTTTCTAGCGTGTTGATTGCCGATTCTTACTTTACCAACACCAACGCCGAATCTAAAATTAGCAGCAACATTGCCTATTTAAAAGATTGCAACATTTTAACCGCTGTCGATTTTGATGTAACCGGAGCAACCCCTACCAAATTGTCGTATTTCTTTGGTCCTAACTCGTACGATTTGCTTTCGTCGCTTGATGACGGTATTGAAAACAGCGAAGACCAATTGGATTTGCAAGATATTATTCCATTAGGATGGGGTATTTTTGGTTGGGTAAACAAATACCTCATTATTCCTATCTTTAACTTTTTGGGCAGCTTTATAAGCAACTACGGTTTAATTATTTTCTTGCTTACCCTCATTGTAAAACTTATTTTGTTGCCATTTACCTACAAATCGTACATGTCAACGGCTAAAATGCGTGTTTTACGTCCCGAGATAGAAAAAATCAACGCAAAAATTCCAGAAGACAAACCTATGGAACGCCAACAAGCCACCATGGCTTTGTACCGCAAAGTAGGGGTGAGCCCAATGGGTGGATGTTTGCCTATGCTGTTGCAAATGCCTATTTTGTTTGCGTTGTTTGTATTCTTCCCTGCAGCTATTGAGTTGCGTGGCCAAGGTTTCTTGTGGGCCGACGACCTTTCGTCGTACGATTCTATTATTAGTTGGAGCACCTATATTCCATTCTTATCGGATTATTATGGCAACCACGTTAGCTTGTTCTGTTTGTTAATGGCCATTGCCAACATTGTGTCGACCAAAATTAGCATGGATTCGCAAAATACCGGTCAACAACAAATGCCAATGATGAAATGGATGATGTACTTAATGCCCGTTATGTTCTTGTTCTTCTTTAACGATTACGCATCTGGCTTAAGCTACTATTACTTTGTTTCTACCGTGCTTACCTTGTTGCAAACCTATATTTTCCGCTTGTCGATAAACGACGAAAAATTATTGGCGCAACTAAAAGCCAATTCTAATAAACCTCAAAAGAAATCTGGGTTTATGGCTCGTTTGGAACAAATGCAAAAAGAGCAAATGGCGCGTCAACGCGAAATGATGAAAGAACAACAAAAGAAACGTAGATAATCGCTACGCGATAGTCAAAAGTCGAAAGTCGAAGGTCAAAAGTCGAAGGTCAGACTTTCGATATTGGACATTCAACAATAAAATCGGTCACTGAGCCTGTCGAAGTGCCCGATTTTATTATTTATTCTTAATTTATTTTGGCACACTTTTTGCTATAAATACTACAAACGGTGACTCAAATCACCGCATCACCGAATTACCAATAAAAACAGATATGAAACCAGAAAGCGAAAACAAACCATTGGAAGAAGAAGTAAACAACGTAGAAAATACAGCAGAAGAAACTCAAACAACCGAAACAACAGACACAGCAACCCAGCAAACTGTAGCCGAAGATTTGGCCGACAAGGTGTTACAACTAAACGACCAACATTTGCGTTTAATGGCTGAGTTTGACAACTATAAAAAACGTACCTTAAAAGAACGTGCAGACCTTATTAAATACAGCGGTGAGCGTGTTTTTGTAGATATGTTGCCCATTATTGACGACTTTGAACGTGCCTTGGCGCATCTACCCGAAGAAGATTCGCCTTTAAAAGAAGGCATTATTATGATTCATAGCAAGTTTGTGAACTTTTTGAATAGCAACGGTGTAAAAGAAATGGAAACCAAAGATCAACCCTTTAACATGGACCTACACGAAGCTATCTCTATGTTCCCTGCTGGCGACGAAAGTTTAAAAGGTAAAATTATTGACTGCACACAAAAAGGCTATACCTTTCACGACAAAGTGATTCGTTATGCCAAAGTAGTGGTAGCCGAATAGAAGAGTGGAATCATGGCAGAAAAAAGAGATTATTACGAAGTGCTTGGCGTAGCTAAAACAGCTACTGCCGACGAAATAAAAAAGGCTTACCGTAAAAAAGCCATTCAGTATCACCCCGATAAAAATCCGGGCGATGCCAAAGCAGAAGAGCTTTTTAAAGAGGCAGCCGAAGCATACGACGTGTTGAGCGATCCTCAAAAACGTCAACGTTACGACCAATTTGGACACGCTGGTATGGGCGGTGCTGCCGGTGGTGGTGGCTTTGGCGGCTTTGGCGGCTTTGGCGGCGGTGGCTTC
>JAZRBL010000103.1:0-12897 GCA_045635045.1 Candidatus Enterocola sp.
CCAATTAAAATAGGGTTATTTTTGGTTCTACGACTTAGAATTTGCAACACACGGCGTATTTCTTCGTCACGACCAATAACAGGATCCAACTTGCCACTGCGTGCCTTCTCGTTCAAGTTAATGGCGTATTTTGCCAACGACTGATAAGTTTCTTCGGCACTCTTTGAAGTGGTTTTGTTGTTTTGTGTCAATTCTGCAATGGCACTTTCAAGCCCCTTTTCGGTAATACCCGCTTGTTGCAACATGCCTTGTACCACGCTTTTTTGCGTTACCATGGCCATTAAAATCATTTCTAACGGCACAAAGCTGTTACCCGCCTTATCGGACAGCGATACGGCTTTGTTCAACACGTTGTTGGCATCGTTGCTAAAGTAAGGGCTGCCACCCGACACTTTGGGATATGACTGAATTTGGCTATCGATAGCCTGCGAAAGCACTTGTGCATTTACTCCGAGTTTAGCAAATAGGAATTTGCATACACCTTCGCCTGCCTGCATCACTCCTTTCAGTAGGTGTGGGGTCTCAATGCCCTGTTGACCTGCATTTTGGGCTATTTCAACTGCTTTTTGAATAGCCTCTTGCGATTTGATAGTGAATTTCTCAAAGTTCATAATAAAATCTCCTTTCCCCTATCCTTTATCAAATCCCTTGCCAAACCCCATTTTATGACAATTTGGCAGAAAAAAGGACTACCCTTTCGGATAGTCCCTTCATTTTATCTTTAAGACTTGCTTTTAAAAACAACTTATCTCATTACGCGATCTCTTTCTTGATAGATACGTTCAATAATATCCACCACCTTCATACCTTCCAACAAGTTGGTAGCAATGGCGCTGCCGGCTTTAAGGGTGTCGATAACGTTTTTAATGACAAAACCGTGGTTTTGAGCGGCGCCTTTGTAGCCGCCAAAGTCGTTTTCGTGGGTAGGCTCTTTTAGTTCGGGCATTTCGTAGTCTTGGATGTGGCAGTGAACTACGGTATCCATATATTGGCCAGCTACTTTAACGGTACCTTTAGAACCAATGATGGTAACTGAACTTTCTAGGTTTTTGTCCCAAACAGAGGTTGAATAGTTAAGCGAACCCATACCGCCGTTAATAAAGTCAAAGTCTACGCAACCAGTATCTTCAAACTCAATTAAGTCGCCGTGCGAGCAGTTAGCAAACTTACCGCGAATGTTGGTAATATCGCCAAATAGCCAGTAAAGCATGTCTACATAGTGCGAGAATTGGGTGTAAAGTGTACCACCGTCTAGTTTGTTGGTGCCGTGCCAGCTACCACGTTGGTAGTAACGTTCGTCGCGGTTCCAGAATGCGTCTACTTTAACAAAATAGATATCGCCTAGGCGTTTTTCGCTAATCAATTCTTTTAACCATGCCATGGGTGGCGAGTAACGGTTTTGCATTACGCAGAATACCGAACGCGACATTTCTAGCGATTTGAACACAATTTTTTCGGCATCGGCTTTGTTGAGCGCAATGGGTTTTTCTAGCACTACGTGTTTTTTAGCTTCCAACGCTTTAATAGCGTATTCGGCATGAAAACCGTTTAGGTTACAAATGTTTACTACATCAATGTCGCTACGTTTTAGTAGTTCGTCATAATCGTTGTAGTAATCTTCTTTAATTTCTGGATCGATTTTATCTTTGGGCAATACATCGCATACAGCTACCAAGTTGGCACCTGGGTTGCGACGAATCATTTCGGCATGACGTTTGCCAATGTGGCCCAATCCTACTACTGCAAAGTTTATCATTATTTTACCTCCTTAACAAATCCTTCTTTAAGTTGATATTTTTGGCCGGTTACGGGGCAGGTGGCAAAGCCTTCGGCATCAAAATGCAATTTTTGGCCGTTTTCGCTTACCCAACCCATTTGTCTAGCAGGGTTACCCACCATTAGGGCGTAAGGTTTTACGTCTTTGGTTACTACCGTACCAGCACCAATAAGGGCGTATTCGCCAATTTCGTGACCACATACAATGGTAGCGTTAGCACCAATGCTGCAACCCTTGCGTAAAATGGTGGCACGGTACTCGTCTTTACGACTTACGTGGCTACGAGGGTTAAGAACGTTGGTAAACACCATAGAAGGACCCATAAATACATCGTCTTCGGCAATTACACCTTCGTAAACCGATACGTTGTTTTGAATTTTTACGTTGTTACCCAACACTACTTTGGGCGAAATAACTACGTTTTGACCAATGTTGCAATTTTCGCCAATAACGCAATTGCTCATGATGTGGCTAAAGTGCCATATTTTGGTTCCGTTGCCAATTTGGCAACCTTCATCTACGTACGATGACTCGTGTTTGAAATAATCCATATCGTTATGCGACTATTTATTTACAAATTCTAAAACAGATGATGTAATATACTCCAATTGTTCTTGGTCCAATTCGGTGTGCATAGGAAGCGAAAGAACGCAATCCATCAATTTTTCTGCTACTGGGAAGTCGCCTTTTTTGTAGCGAGGATCTTGGTAAGCTTTTTGCAAGTGCAAAGGAACTGGATAGTAAATCATGGCTGGAATACCTTTTTCTTTCAAGTATTCTTGCAAACCGTTTCTGTCTACGTTTACCAATTTAAGGGTGTATTGGTGGAATACGTGGGTAGTAAAGGGCGATGTAATAGGAGTAATCAATTTATCGCACGATGCAAATGCATTGTTGTAGTAAGCAGCAGCTGCTTGACGGTTAGCAATGTACTGGTCCAAGTGGCGCAATTTAACGTCCAATACAGCGGCTTGAATGCTGTCCAAACGGCTGTTTACACCAATCATATCGTGGTAGTAGCGAACCACCATACCGTGGTTAGCAATAGCACGCATTTTAGCTGCCAATTCGTCGTCGTTGGTAAAGATAGCACCACCGTCGCCGTAGCAACCCAAGTTTTTAGATGGGAAGAACGAGGTACAACCAATGTTACCAATACAACCCGATTTTGCTTTGCTACCATCGGCAAAGGTGTAATCGGCACCAATTGATTGGCAAGCATCTTCTACAATGTACAAGTTATTTTCTTTCGCCAATTGCAATAGCGCATCCATGTTGGCGTTTTGACCAAACAAGTGAACAGGAACAATGGCTTTGGTTTTGGGAGTAATGGCTTTACGAACAGCTTCGATATCGATGTTAAAGGTATCTTCTTCTACGTCTACTACCACAGGAGTTAAGCCCAACAAAGCTACTACTTCTGCGGTTGCAATAAAGGTAAAGGTAGGCGTAATAACCTCGTCGCCTGGTTTAAGACCCAATGCCATCAACGCAATTTGAAGCGCATCGGTACCGTTACCCGTTGGAATAACGTGTTTAACGCCCAAATAAGCTTCCAAATTCTTTTGGAATTCGTTTACTTTGCCCCCTTTAATAAAGGTTGTGGTATCAATCACTTCTTGAATACCGGCATTTACATCCTCTCTGATTTTTTCGTATTGACTTTTTAAGTCAACCATTTGAATTTTTTTCATAAAATTTTTGTTATACGTTTGGTATTTAATGTGCCCATTGTGGGCTTTAGTTGTTGCTAGAAACCAATGTTTAAACCACAAGTAAAGGTAAAATTCTCTCCTTGATAAAAGGACGGTGTAAATTTAGTTAAATATCCGTTAGCATCCAAACGATTTTCGCCTTCAATGGCAGGCGAATCTACATCGTGTCCGCGCGCATAGTTCCAATCTACCTGAACGGTGGCGTACGCATTGGGCCACACCTCGTACAAGGCCTTAAACGATACAATATCGTTCTCCCAAACAATGTCTTTTAAAATGGGTTGCGATAAAATTTGTTTGGTATTGCGACGCACGTATTCGTAATCGTTGCCTTTTTGGTCTTTGGTGTACGATAGGTTCAAATTCAAGCCTTTAATGGGCTTGTAATTGATAAACGCAAAGAACTGTTGCGAATTATCGCCCAAATAATGACCTAAATTATAGCTGTTCGATGCCCAGGTAATGGCCTGAATGGAGTGCTTGTAATTCAACGTATTGGTGCGGGTATACTCAAACCCGTACGATAAGTTTTTGAGCGGCCAGTTGCTCACCTCAAAGCCCGCCTTGTACGATATTAGGTTGTTTTCATCGTTCGATAAGCGTTTGGTAGCAAACTCATCGATAAAGAACGAGGCAAACAGGTGCAGGTGCTTGATGTTGCGCGAACTTAGGTTGATAAACACTTGCGAGTTCTGATTCTCTGAGTTAACCCCTTTGGTCATCAAGTGGTCGAGCGATTTAAAGAACGCAAATGGAATCAAGAACATGGGTTGTATGGTGCGTTCTGAATAGACAATGGAGTTACCCACCGATAATTTTAAGCGAGGTATGGGGGTAAAGGTAAACATATTGGCCGCAATAAACTTGTTCATGGGCCTGTAATGTTTTTTCGATTCGGTGGTGGTGTAAGTTTCTTCGGTGTAAAAATAGGTGCTGTCTAGCACGTTGCTCACCATCCAACCGTGTATGTAGTTAAATTCAAACCATTTGCAGGGCGTTAGGCTAAGGGTAATCATGGGGAACGATGGTGCCCTGCCCGATATAATGTTGGAGCAATTGTAACTATCGCCCCAGGCCAATTGGTCTTTTACCAAACCGATGCTACCCCACCAAGCGTAGGCCTTAATACCGCCCCTAAAGTCGCTGTAGTCGCCACCGTAGTTGGCTTCTTTGTACTGATAGCCAGGTAAATTGTACAAAAACTGGGGTTGGGTTATTTTAGCAGCGTCTATTTTTTGGTAGCCGTTGCTGTAATATTCGTCGCTTAAGTTGCTGCCATCGAGCGATATATCGCGTATGCTACCCCACACCGACACGTGTTTTACAATGTCCATTTGCACGTCTACCCCCCAACGGCGTTTCATAATAAGGCCGTGGCGGTTGTATAGCAAGTCCATGCCCAAAATGGGGCGCAAATGAAATTTAAAGTGCTTGTTTTGGTACAAGAATTGGGGTTGTAGCAGCGATAAATCGAAGGTTTTCTTATCGGTCCAATGCACGTATGCTTTGGGCATGGTGTCCAACTCGTTGGCAAAATCGCTCATAAAGAACTCCAAATCGCGTTTTTGGCGTTTGTTGAGCAGCGAGTCTTGTGCTTTGGCTTGCTTTAGCATCGCCGCAATGGCGTTGCGGTTGTACGGTTTTATGGCCGAGTTGACATCGACTAATCCGTCGGTAGCCAACTCATCGATAAAACTATACAAACGCGTATAGTCCATGTTTTGCGGAATGTTCTGCGCAACCAATCCAACGCAAAACAGTCCTAAGAATATAGTGACGATATAGAGTTTTTTCATATTTTCGAATAATAACGAAATCATTTTTCAATTGATAGAATTATAAGCCTGACCATCCAATCGGCATTTTATCATAGTTTTTCTACAAAATCAGATACGCTTCGCTTTCTTCCACTGATTTTGTTTAACGAAAAACCACAATAAAATGTATCTCCGATCTCCTGGATACGTCTTATAATTCTATCAATCTCAAGATATACTTTACAGCCTTATAAAATCACACTAGTGACTTCTAGCGCGTTTGAAGACGATATTCACAAAAATCTTCCAAAGATAAATTGTATCGGTAATGAGCGCGCCGCGCTTGATGCACATTTTAAGGTACTTCATTTCTGAGGCCTGAATTTCGTCCAGGGTTTTGGGCATGTCGGCATAAAATGGTGGCAACAGGCCGGGTTTTACCTGGGTGCGAAGCGCTTGCAATTCGGGGCTGTATAGGCTAAAGTAATGCTTGCTAATGGGGCGAACGCCAACTAGCTTCATGTCGCCTTTTAAAAAGTTTAGAATCATGGGCAACTCGTCTAGCCAGCAACGACGCATAAATTTGCCCAGGGTACTTACACGAATATCGTGCGTAAATTTACCCCCTTCTTGCAACCCGCATTTTTGGTAAATGTACTCTTGCAAAAATTCGGAATAAGGGTACATGGTGCGGGCTTTGTAAAACTTAAACACCTTGCCGTTTTTGCCTACGCGGTTAAGCGATATAATGGGTCCGTAACGACGTTTTTTGTACATGGGTGGCTCTTGTTTGCGGCGAGCCACAAAATAGGTGTAATGGTCTATTTTCTTTTCGGCTACTATTTCGAATCCGCAAAAATACAAGCGGCCAAACACCTCAGTTTTAGACAATACACGGCGTTTGCCGCGGGTTATATCGTAATACAAACGCTTGGTTAAGAATAGTTTAGGAATTACACGTTTAACAAAGTAGTAGAATGAATAAAAGATCCAGTTAATGCCGGCTGGGTACTTTTGCAAAATTTGTTGCTTTTTAACGTGCTTATCTTTGAAAACACCCACGTACAAACCATTATCGGGCAACTTTTCGTTGGCCATCGAAAACATTTTGTTAATGCCCCTGATGTTGTTTAGGCTACGCACATTAACAATGGTATCGTATTTGTAGGGTGTTAAACTTTCTAGGTTAAAGATGGTGGTAGAAGCAAATACGTAGGTATTGCTGCTGTGTAAATCTATTTGTTGGCACAACCAATTAAAGGCACGCTTGCTCATCCACTTGTTCATGGACTTGTAAATGGCATCGTAGGCTTCGTCAGATATAATGGTGGGCGATTCCAATACCGTTTTGGGTTCGCGTTTGGCAACGGGTTGTACTTCGTCTTCGGGATCGGACGCATAAATAAAGGCAAAATACAAGCTCTGCATAATAAACCAAGAGCCAAAGGCAATGCTTGTAACGGCCGTTAGTACCCAAATGGAATAGTTGGTAAAGTAGAAGTAAAAAATGCCCACAGCTAGGCCGTACGCCAAAATAGAAGCATTGGCGGCTTTAAAAATAGAAGGGAAATAGCCTTGCTGACGAATGGTTTGCGCGTATCGGCCAAACAACCACGCCAACAACAGCCATGCCGCCGCATAACAAGCATATACCGGTACGTATTTTTCAAAGGGATCGACCGTGTTAAAAGGCGCCAACCACAGCACCAAAAACACGCTCACCACTAGGTTGATAACGTCAACAATAAAATGTTTGTATACAAAACGGAATAATTTCATAGCTTTGAAAATGCGTTTTGCAAATATACGTTAAAAAAACCAATTAAGACCAAATAAATTGGAACTATTTACGCCTTGCAAAAGGTTAAAAAGTAGCTTTTAAGGGGCTTTTATTTGTGCTGAATGTAGAAAACGCCTAATTTGTACAAAAAAGGCTTGTGAATGCACCTAAATCTGCCCTCTTGCACCAAGGTACCGCCAAAGCGCAACTTAAAATCGCGCACGCCGTAAGGCACATTAGGCACGCCAGCGCCCATGGTATCGAATAGGGGTATATTTTCGGTCAATGCTTGTTGCAAGGTTATGCCATAAATGGAGACGGATGGCGATAAGTCTTTGTAAATGGCATCGTTGGCGCAGGCGTAGTAATCGTACACCACCCTGCCCGGCAACACCACTTGCAACATACCGCCCAATAGCTCATTGTTTTGATACAACAGCAGCAACCTACCCGTTTGCGATTGTACCATATCAACAAAAAACGATAAAGGAAACAAGGGCTTGCGCACCTTGGTTTGGTAATGTTTAACCAACATAGCATAGAATTGGCGCACTTGCTCTGGCGTAGAAGCGTAGGTATAGGTTGGTGATTCGGTAATACTACTGTTTTTAAGCACCCTACGGCGGTTTTTATCCATACGCAGCAACATACTATCCCAATTATCGCAGGTAATTTTTACGTTGCAATGGGGCTGATAATCAAAGCCACAGGCGGCAAAAACATCGGCAAAGGCACTGTAATCGTGATGGTTTCTAATTTCGGTGTAGATGGCTTTGCGGGTGCGCTCTTTTAGCGCCATAAGCAGTTCTTTTACCAAATCGGGCGCAATATCATCTGCCAACAACAAACCACCCATAACGATGGCACGGCGCGAAAAGCACTTTTTCAATCCCTTTTCTGCTTGGATGTAACCCACGGCAACGCCCATTAATTGTTGCTCGCTGTTTACTACCGCCAACGCAAAAGTATCCAAATAGGTTTGCGATTGGTAAAATTCAAAAGCCTGTTGGGTCTGAAAAAACGAAGCATAAGAGCTGTTTTCCGACAACTCTTGCCACTGCTTGCTATAAGATTGCGCCTGAACAACCATGCCTTATTTTCTCAGTTTAATCAGCCAGTATTTTACGGTATTTTTAAGGTTTTGCACCAGCATTTCTTTGATTTGTTGGGCCTTGTTATCGGTCCAACGTTGTGGGTGGGTGGTAATCATGATGCGAGGAGGCAAAGTGCCGTCTTTGCATGCGCGAATAATATCATCGGTATGTTTATATACCCAATTATTCGCAGTCCAAATATCTTGATAAGTAGGAATTTTATCGCGCACGCTTACCTTGTAGCCATCCCAGCGTCTACCCGTATCGGTTAAGTAGAACAAATCCGAAAAATCGACATCAAAATAAGGCTCGCCAATCAAACCAAAATCGTTTTTATACGATGCAAATTGCCAAATATCTTTGCTGTCGTATTTACTGGTGGGCGCACCGTGCATGCAGATGGTTTTTACCGGATAATACGTTCTAAAATACGCCAGTTTCTCGGCAAAATGCGCCACCGCTTTTTCGGGCCCGCCACCACAAAGCGACATATCCTCGTAATGATAACCAATTTCGTGGCCCATATCGGCAATGGCCCTAATGCAGTCTGGCTTATCGCTTTCGGGCACTACCCTAAAATAGTAACTGGCCTTAATGCCCAAGCTGCGCTCAATTTTTGCCGTTTCTACCGAATTCTCAGCCTTTAAATCCACATCGTGACGCAGAATGATGTATTTTTCTGGTGATGCGGTGATTTGGTGAGTCGATTCGGCGGTTACACGATTTAACGATTCATCCTGAGGGCGTTGCCCAAGCATACAGTATTGCTCGAACGTCATAAACTGGTAGCCTTGCGCCTGCAAGGTTTCCAGTAATTGTTGGTATATGCGTAAACTAAAATCCATGACACAAATGTAGTAAAGGGCTGTAATCTTTGATTTATCAACTATAGGTTTTTATACACTTGATACAAAGTATCAATATGTTTTTCAATAGAATATGCCTCTCTTACCGCTTTGGCATTATCGATGGCTTGTTTTTGATATTGTTCGATGTTCGTTACAAAATGCATAAATTTCGCACAAAAATCGTCCGTATCGTTGGTTTTATAGATAGAAGCCCATTTGCCTTGTGCAGTTACTTCCGTCATCACTTCCCAATCGTTCACAAAGGTGGGCAAACCAGCCGCAACAGCTTCAATTACCGCAATACCAAAGGTATCATGATCGGTAGCATAAACAAATGCATCCATGTGCTTGAGGATTTGTGGCACATCGCCCCTACCCCCTAAAAAGTGTACGCAATCCGATAATCCATTTTCTTGGCAATACTGCACACAATTATCGTAACGCCAAGGCTCTGCATCACTTTTTTTACCAACAAAATAAAAATCGTAGTTTACGCCATTGTCTTTTAGCCCTTTAAGAAATTGACACATAGAATTTTGTGCCCGTCCGGGCACAAAATTGCCTACCATCGCCAATTTCAGCGAAGTTATTCCGCCCTCTGGGCGGTCAATTTTGGCAACAGGTAATTCCAATGGTTCTTTTACAACATCTAATTTAGAAAAGTTAATACCATTGTACACCACGTGCAACTTATTCAAACATTTTAGGTTGTATTTTTGGATGTAGTATTGTTTTTGCGCTTCGCTTACAAAGCATACTGCATCGCTGTGTTTGATGCTCCATTTAAGCAACCATTTATTCAACCCCTTGGTACCAAAATCGTATCCATGAAAAGTTTGTACCACCTTAATTTTGGTACACATGGTAGCCAAAATAGCATACGCGGCATCTATGAACTGTTGCGCATGAGCAATGGTTACTTGTTCTTTCTTTAACAATTTGCGCAAACGGCACAAATACGACACAAAATTTTTACCCTTGGGTGCACATTGAACAAACAAAGGCTGGGTTGCATAAAAATCATCTTTATAAGGACCATCCTTACGATGCACACCTATAAAATCATACGCAGCTTTACCAGCGCTTTTAAACACATCCAATAGCAAGGTTTCTGTTCCACCTCTGCTTAACGATCCTAATAAGTAGGCTATTTTCATTGGGAATTCAGTAACAAATATATTTTGTTACAAAGTAACGAAAATATTTGCAATAAAAAAACACCCTAACAGCAAATGACCATTAGGATGTTTCTGTTCAAAATATTTATTGCCTACAACTCCGTTTTCCACAAACCGTGAATATTGCAATACTCATACACAGCGAGGGGTTTGCCTGTGCAGGTGCAAATTACGGCTTCGGGTTTATCGGTTAAATCTACACGAATACCGCCGTTTTCGTTTTCTACATAAACAAATGCAATGTGATGCTCTGGGAGCATGGGATGCGGTGCACTACCCACATCTACTTTTATTTTACAACTGTCCAGTTTGGTTACTACTGGTAAATGTTTTTCTACACTCGCCTCTTCGGTATTCGCTACCAATTCGGCCATTTTTTCGCCACAGCAAACTACGGGCACTTTAGAATCTACTACTTTTGTAATCACATTACCACAGTGATTACATTTAAAAAATTTTACTGCCATAATGCTTAAAATTAAAAGGTTAATAAAATAGCTTTAGAAGCTACTAACTTTCGCTTCTACAATAGCAAATGTACTTTTTTGTACGCACATCGTACACAATCGATTCCGATTTTTACAGGCCATTAAGTTTTTTTACACATAGACATCTTGTACTGTTTAGATAGTTTAAAATCGCATCGATTCCTACTACAACCCGCAAAAAGATAACCTCTTGGTGGCATTTTTGCTTGTTTTTGGTGGCGTCATTAACCATGGGCGCCCACATCTTTGCCGACAAGTTGGAAAAGAGCTTTTTCTAACGAAACTTGTCAGCCGTTTCTTTTTGATAGTTATTATATTTTTTGTTCAATATATCATATAATAAAGAAAAACACTTATCTTTGCATATTATATGATAGGTTATTATGACTAAGAACACAAAGGGTACTAAGTTGCCACGAAAATTAGAACAAAAGATGCAAGTTGTTGGCGAGCAAATAAAACTTGCACGTCTACGTCGTAATTTAAGTGTCGCACAGATTGCCGAGCGTGCAACTTGTTCTCCACTTACCGTTTCGCGCATTGAAAAAGGTGTGCCAACGGTTGCCATTGGTATCTATCTGCGTGTATTGTATGCCTTGCAACTAGACGATGATATTCTTTCTTTGGCAAAGGACGATGTACTCGGCAGAGCATTGCAAGATATGAATTTACCACAACGCGAAAGAGCATCTAAAAAGGGGTAATAGATTATGAGAAAATTGTATGTATATGCCGATTTTGATTATCTCAAAGAAATTGAGTTAATTGGAGAACTTGGTTACGAATCGCTTCGTGGCTCAGATAGCTATAGTTTTAAATTTGCCGATAGTTGGATAAAAAAATACAATGCTCTAATCCTTAGTGATGATTTAAATCATTACCCTGGCATACAATATACTCACCCCGAAAAGGATATTTTTGGATGTTTTGCAGATGCTTTACCCGATAGATGGGGACGCACATTATTGCTTCGTCGAGAGCAAATTCTGGCACAAGAAGAGAATCGACCTGTTCGCCGTCTTTCTTCATTTGATTTCTTGACAGGTATTGACGACTTTTCTCGCATGGGTGGTTTCCGATTCAAAGAAACTCCTGATGGAGATTTTATAAATACCGATAACACGTTGCGTATTCCACCTTTAACCGACTTGCGAGAATTGATTGCAGCAAGCAAGGAAATAGAGAAAAGTGAAGAAACAAATATCCTTCCAGAAAAACGATGGATAACTCAATTGGTACAACCTGGCTCTTCGCTTGGTGGGGCAAGACCAAAGGCCAATGTGGTAGATACAGACCGTAGCATATATGTCGCAAAATTTCCCTCATTGAAAGATGATTACGACACTGGATTGTGGGAGCATTTCTGTCATCTACTAGCCAAAGAAGCGGGAATCAATGCTGCAGAAACAAAGGTGATTGCTGTCAACGACAAACACCATACCCTACTTTCTCGTCGCTTTGACAGAACGGATAAAGGCAAACGCATTCAC
This sequence comes from Candidatus Enterocola sp., assembly GCA_045635045.1. Classification (GTDB taxonomy): domain Bacteria; phylum Bacteroidota; class Bacteroidia; order Bacteroidales; family Paludibacteraceae; genus Enterocola. The sequence continues at coordinate 12,128 of JAZRBL010000103.1, forward strand.
TTTGCATCTGCAATGACATTGCTCGGATTAACAGATGGCAGCAATGTAACAACAGGCAACGGATATTTGGATATTGTCGATTTTATTTTGAGCGGTTGTACTGATGTTGATGCCAATTTGCAAGAACTCTTCCGTAGAGTAGCCTTCAATATATGCGTTGGAAATAGCGATGACCATTTCCGCAATCACGGATTCTTGCTCACTGCCAAAGGTTGGACTCTTTCTCCAGCATACGACATGAACCCTACACTAAATGACCACCAAAGTCTGCTTATTAATAGTAAAACAAATAAATCCGATTTATCTACACTCCTTAACTCTTGTGAGGAATATATGCTCAGCCCAACAGTAGCTCAAACTATCATCAATGAAGTTGTTATTGCAGTAAAAAATTGGCGCTTTCTAGCTAACAGATTAGGTATTACAAAGCGAGAAATGAATTTATTTGAAGGAGTGTTGGATAAAACTAACAACCGACTACACTTTTTCAAGCGATAATTCGAGTGAAGTTACATTTTTTCAAGGGAGATTTCTATAAAGGTACGACCCCCTGCTCCCAAAGCAGGTGCTCGCACCTAGAACAACAAGGGCTATATCCTCGCGGATACAGCCCTTTATATTGTAATTATCTTTAATTAAAGTCGAATTAATTCCTGAACGATTCTTTCGGCTGCTTTGCCGTCCCAAAGTTCAGGGATGCCGCCTTTATTCCAGTTGCCTGATAGCAAGGTGGTAAAGGCAGGGGCGATATTGGCAGGGTTGGTGCCGAT
>JAZRBL010000104.1:0-3796 GCA_045635045.1 Candidatus Enterocola sp.
CTGAGCATCTCGGGTACAGGATGCAAAATGCCTCGGTTGTCGTAATAGGCTAATCCCATAAACAGCAAGTGTTTAGGGCGTAAACTTTCGTTCGATGCTCTGTCGTACAACATTTTTAGGAGCCAACGATAAGCGGTAGCATCGGGTGTTCCCGACGAAAATTCGTTGTAGATTTTATCGGGGGTAATCACTTTTACGGTATAACCATCGTAGTTGCGGTGATGGTTGGCCAATCGTTCCGCTTCGGCAACGTAGTCTTGCTGGCTAATAATAACCATGTCGGTATGCCCCCATCCGTGTAGGTCTTGGTTGCTGATGTTGGCTACAAATTGGGGTTTGGGGAAACTGCCTTGCGTGTTGACCGCCAAAAAGAACCGGTGTTGTGAGCTATGTGCCGTAAACACCAGGCTATCGTTTTGTTGCAAGCTAGGTACTTGGGTTACCGCCAAAGGGTGGGTGACTTCCCAAATTTTTACGGCCGACGAAGGGTTGTACAAGCGGTATTGGTAAGCGTGATTGCTGTGCAAATTGGCGGGATAAAAAATAGCCAACTCACTGCCTTGCATGCGCAAATGTTGGTAGGCGCTAATGCCGATGTAATCGAGGTGTGCGGTGCTGTTGGCATGGGGTGGCTGATAGGTACAGGTAACTGCAAATGGTTGTTTGCCTGTTTGGCTTACCCAACCTTTAAAAGACCCTTTAGTGGCGGCTATGTAAGAGCTGCTAGAACCATAAGAAATGGCTGCGTTGGTTTTTTTGCCTGCCTCTATAAGCAGCCGATGAAGGCCTTCGCCTTTGCCAATGTAGCAGGCGTTAAGATAAATATCGTCGGTGGTAAGGTGGGGAATTTGGAACGATAGTTCAAGGTTACTTTGGTTAGCAGATAGTTCCTCTCCAAACCATTCGCGTCCCGATTTGTGCAAATTGACCAGCTCTTTTTCGTGGTAAAAGTAGTGGTAAGTTTTGTGTATTGGGGTGGTATTGCTGGCCGTTTCGGCGGTTTGTAAACGGATGCGTTTGCCTTCGCCAGCATCGGTCGTTAAAAAATAGTATCCTTTGGTGCTGTAGGGGTTTGAGGTATGGGTAAATGCCTTGGTATTGCCATCGTACGTTACTTTTGTGGCGCCTTGAGCATAAAACAAAATGTAGTCGCCTGCGCCAAATACGCCGTCGTTGCCTTTTTCCATATAGATGGGTATTTCGGGAAGGTCGTCGGCTTGGCGTGCCTCTTTGTTAAAATGTTCGGGCAGCATACAGCCCCCGTATCCAAATACGCGGATGTTTTCGGGGTGGCTAAAGCCCATGGCTTGTAGGTCTTGGTAGGTAAGTTGATGAACGCCGGTTTCTTCTACGCTTATTTTAACCCACTTGCCTTGCCCAAGCACCGAATGTTCGGCGTAGGTAAACATGGGGTCGGCTGCCATAGCAGATAGGGCAGTGCAAAATAAGCTTAGTATGAAAAAGAAAACGCGTTTCATTTAATTTCAAAGTCCATGAGCAATTTGTCTTCTAAATAGGCTTGCAGGCGGTCGCCCGGGTTAATGGGTCCAACGCCTTGTGGGGTGCCTGTAAACAATAAATCGCCAATTTTTAACGTGTAATATTGGCTGAGGTATGCAATTAGGTAGTCGGGTTTGAAAATCATATCGCCCGTGTAACCTTCTTGTACGGTTTGGCCGTTTATGTCTAAACGAAAATGCAGGTTGTCTATTGTGCCAAAATCGGCTAAGGGGTAAAATTCGCTGATGGCAGCCGAATTGTCAAAGCCTTTGCAAAGATCCCAGGGTTGTCCGTTTTGAATGGCTTGTTGTTGCATTTCGCGGGCAGTAAAATCGATGCCCAATCCTACCTCGGTGTAGTAGCGCGAAGCAAATTTTTCGGCAATGCCTTTGCCCAATCGGTCAATGCGAATTACCAACTCTAATTCATAATCGATGCGTCCCATAAAATCGGGCACGTAAAACGCTTTGTTTTGTTTTAAAAGTGCCGAATCGGGTTTACAGAAAATGGTGGGTTGTGCAGGCGCTTGGGCTTGCATTTCTTTATTGTGAGCAGGGTAATTCCAACCTATGCAGATAACTTTCATGTTGTTGTTTTTTTCTTCTTGAGATGACAAAGATACAATTTTTTGACTAATCGACTAATCGACTAACCGATTAATCGTATCAATTTGTCAACATTATTTTGTATATTTACACCATGGATTGGAAAGACGCATTAGGTGCTATGTTTGAAGCAGCGCCCCAAGAAGAAAAAGACGAGGTGGAACAAGCCCCCCAACAAGTTGTGCAAGCAAAAAAACAACATTTTTGCTTGCAGTTTCAACGCCGCAACGGCAAACCTGCTACATTAATAACGGGTTTTGAGGGTACAGACGACGAGTTAAAAGAATTGGCCAAACAACTCAAAGTAAAATTAGGCGTGGGAGGTTCGGCTCGTGGTGGCGAAATTTTAATGCAAGGCGATGTGCGCGATAAGGTGCGTGCATGGTTGCGTAATCAAGGACATCAAGTAAAAGGTGGATAATAATGAGTTTAGATGTTTACAAGGCGTCGGCAGGTTCGGGTAAAACCTTTACGCTGACACAAAAATACTTAGGGCTGCTTAAAAATAAGCACCATAGAAACATCTTGGCGGTTACTTTTACCAATAAAGCAACCGGCGAGATGAAAGAACGCATTATAGAAACGCTATTAAAAATAGCCGACGGAAAGGCCAATGCTTCCGAAAACGAAGCCCAATTTAGTGAGCAAGAAGCCAAACAACGGTTGGCCGAGTTATTACACGATTATTCGCGTTTTAATGTGTCTACCATTGATGGTTTTTACCAACAAATTATGCGATCGTTTGTGCGTGAGTTGGGTTTGTATGGGGGGTATACCTTGATGCTTGACAACGATGAGGTAATAGACAAAGCCATAGAAGAGTTGACTTTTTCGCTACAAAGCGAAGAAAACAAACATCTGTACGAATGGTTGCTTAAACGAGCCAAAGAAAAAATACGCATAGGCGAAGATTGGCAGTACAAAAAGGAGTTAACAACCCTAGCCAAGCAATTGTTTCGCGAAGATGTTGCGGAGGCGTTAGCTATGCTGCGTGCACTACCCAATGCCCTCCAAAGCATTCAAGACTTTAGTCAGCGTATTCAATCTCAAAGGAAGGATATATTAACGGGTATTCTGGATAGAGTAGAAGCCATAAAAGCTGTTTTTAAAAAGGTGGGGTACGATTATACCCTCAAAGCGAATTCTAGTAATGGGGTTTTAATGCAATTAGATACAAAGGTATATAAAGACAAGTGGCCCGATTTTTCCCAAACCTTTACGAATGGATTTAAGGATACAGATAAACTTTTTACAGCAGATTATAGAAAGAAGAATGCAGCGCAACTTGCACAGTTGCGCCACAAAGGCTTTGACGAAAAAATGGCCGAATTGGGTAAATTTCTAGACCAGTATACAACTTCTTTCCCAACCATAGATGCTCTATCTAGCCATATCGATTTATTGCCGGTAATGTTAGAACTGGAACGCTTTATTCATCGGTATCTGAAAGAGAATAACATGGTTATGATTGCGCAAGTAAATGGTTTTTTGCGCGAGATGATTGGTGAGTGCGATACGCCTTTTATTTACGAAAAAATGGGTAATTATTTGCACCACTACATGCTCGACGAGTTTCAAGATACCTCTATTTTGCAGTGGAGCAACTTTAAACCCCTTATATCGGAAAGCATGGCCCAACAAAACCATAATTTGATTGTGGGCGATATCAAACAGAGTATTTACCGTTGGCG
>JAZRBL010000105.1:0-2035 GCA_045635045.1 Candidatus Enterocola sp.
GTGTTCATACTCGGCTCTGATAACGGTAAGCAAAGCTGCATGCAATTGAATAGCGGTATACGAATCCGATTGGGTACGTACCAACAACGAATCGGGTGTAATGCGTTCTAAAAACAACACCAAACGCTCGTAGGCTGTAAATCGGATGGGAGTAACGTTTTTTTGATTTTCTTTGTACAGTAAATAACGTTGACGCGACTCTTGTTGTTGAAAGAATTTGCGTTGCAACACCCACACTACTACAATTACCAAAGCTGCTGGTAATGTGTATTTTAGAATTTCAAAAAAAGCATCCATATTACAATCTAATTTGGGTTTGAATTTGGTATTTATTGCGTTCTTGCGACGAACGACTTAACAACTCGCCCAAGAACCCGGTAATAAAAAATTGAGTTCCTAAAATCATGGCCAAAATAGCCAAATAGAAATAAGGTGTATCGGTAACCAAAGGCGCTCGCATGCCGTTGCAAATGGCGTACAATTTAATTCCACCTACCACCAAAACAGCCATAAAGCCTAAAATAAACATGATACTACCCCATACGCCAAAAAAGTGCATGGGTTTTACGCCAAACTTAGACAAGAACCACAAGGTTAATAAGTCTAGATAGCCGTTTACAAAGCGATTAAAACCAAATTTGCTTTGGCCAAACTTACGCGCTTGGTGGTGTACTTCTTTTTCGCCAATTTTACTAAAACCAGCAGCCTTGGCTAAATAAGGAATATAGCGGTGCATTTCGCCATACACCTCAATGTTTTTTACCACCTCTTTTCGGTATGCTTTTAAGCCACAATTAAAGTCGTGTAACTTTACGCCCGACACCTTGCGTGCAGTGGCATTGAATAATTTACTGGGTAAGTTTTTGGTAAATACGGGGTCGTAGCGTTTCTTTTTCCAACCCGACACAAGGTCGTATCCTTCGTTCACAATCATGTTGTACAACGCAGGAATCTCGTCGGGACTGTCTTGCAAATCGGCATCCATGGTAATCACCACATCGCCTTGTACCGCTTCAAATCCACAATACAAGGCAGGCGATTTACCATAGTTACGACGAAATTTAATGCCTTTTACCTCGGGATGCTCTTTAGACAAAGCATCAATCACCGCCCACGATCCATCGGTACTGCCATCGTCAACAAACAACACCTCGTAGGTGAGTTGATGGGCATCGGCTACTTTCTTAATCCATAAAAATAGCTCTTTGAGCGATTCTTCTTCGTTATATAAAGGAATAACTACTGATAAATTCATTGTTCTGTGTTTTGCTTTTTGTATTGATAACGAAAAATTAAGGCATATAGTAAACCCAAAATAGCACCCATGATGGTATTGCTCCAAATGCTATCTGTAGCCATCTGAATGGCCGTTGGCGTTTGTATAGTTGCCGTTAATTCCTGCATTTTTGCCGCCAGTTCTGGCAAAGCTTGGGCTAAAACCTGAATATTTTGTTGTAAATCTTGATACAAGTTAGTGATAAAATCGGGGGCCAACCATCTATAAAAAATGTATTGAACCAAACATACTATTAGCGATGCAAACAAAAACAGAAACAAGGTATAACTGTAAACACCTCTATAACCATCTTGCTGCCGAACAAACATTTTGGTTAATCCATAGGCATAAAAAGGCAAGGCTAACGTTAATCCTAAATAGATAAACACCACCCATGCGTAGCTATGCATGCCTATTTCGGCCATCCAACGCACCAATAAAAATATCGATAAACCTGGGGCGTAATAACCTGCAAACTTTAGTACAAAAGAGCTGTCTATTCGTTCCATACACTATTATAATAAGATGCAAAGTTAATTAAATAATGATGTTGGGCAAGTACATCGCTCTTATTTTTACTATTTTTTGATTTTTTCGGCTACCGGCGCTTTCAAATCAAAAATATTGCATTATATTTGCACTCGGAAAGGTTCTGCACGACCAGCTCCCTTTGAATCCCCCAGGGCTTGACCGCAGCAAGGGTAATTAGGTTGAGCGGTGCGATGCAGATCGCCTTTCCTTTTTTTGTTAAAACCTTAA
>JAZRBL010000106.1:0-1845 GCA_045635045.1 Candidatus Enterocola sp.
TTCCTTATTATATTACCCTCTATTGACTATATCGGGAGTCAATAGCTGCTTGGGAGTTTCCGTGTAATCAAATGTATGCATTCCTTATCTTATTTGTCGTTGCAAAGTTAATGTTTTTCTGCATCATAAAAGAAAAATCTGCATCATTTTTATTATTTTTGATGAAGATTCTAATAAAATGAGGTAGATTAATTTTGCACCCTCTCCCCATTTACCTTTACCACCCAAAACGCTATATAGTAAAAAACTCGTTTCAATAGATTATGGATAAGTCTACTTTTTATGTTATGTTGGAAATGTTTACCATTTGTGGTGTACTGTTCTTTTTGTTGGCTTGGCCGTTTTGGCTCTTGGCGTCGGCGTTTATTTCTACGTTTAAAAGCAAGCACGTATGGTGCATCAGTATGTATGTAACGATACTTGTTTATACCATTTGGGTATGGTTGCTGTCCCCAACCGTGCATGGATGGCCACAGTTATGTTATTGGTGGTGGTACACCATTCCGTTGTATGGGATTATGGTGGCGGCTCCAATGTTTGTGCAGCTCAAGGCGCTCGAAAGAAAACCACGGGTAACCATTATGTGGGTTTCTACGGCGCTGGTGCTGTTGCTAGCTGTAGTGTCGCTGATGGACAACGTTTTCTATTAAAACGCCCTAAATTAGAAGCATGAAACAAATTATATCTACGATTGTACTCATAACTTGTTTGGCGGTTGCTTGCTGCAGCTGCCAAAAATCGCTCCAACCTCACCCAGAAGGGGCCGCTATGTATTATTGGAAAACTACCTTTGCTGTAGGCGACAAGGAGAAACAGTTTTTAGCCCAACACCAAGTAAACAAACTGTACGTACGCATGTTCGATGTTGTGTTGGAGCGCGATTTTAATACGCACAAAAACGAAATTTTGCCCATTGCAACTACCCAGTTTACTACGGCTGTGCCCGATAGTGTTGAAATTGTTCCGGTGGTGTACATTACCTACGAGGCCCTGATGGATATGCACGATAATGCCGAAGAGTATGCTGAACTCATTGTAGAAAGAGCACTTGCTATGTGTGCACACAATCAATGTGGTACCATCAACGAGCTGCAAATAGACTGCGATTGGACATCTTATACCAAAAATCAGTACGAACGTTTGTGCCAAAAGGCCTTGGAGTTGTTGCATGAGCAAAATAAGCAGCTTAGCATTACCGTTAGGTTGCACCAGTTGGGCGAAACCATGCCTTCTGCCGACAAAGGAGTGTTGATGCTTTACAATACCGGCGCCTTTAAAAACATCGAAACCAAAAACTCTATTTTAGACATCGACGATGTAAAACCGTATCTGAAAGATGCGTCGTGCAAACTACCGTTGTCGTATGCTTATCCCGTTTTTGGCTGGGGGTTGTTGTTCCAAGGCGGTCAATTCTCGCACATTGTATCCGAAGGTCATTCAACAACGCTTCCTAACGAGCAGGTACGCAACGAACGACCCACCGGTTCCGAAATTTTGAAGGTGAAAAAGGCCGTTGAAGCCCAATTGGGTAAGCCTCAAGGAGGAAATATTTTGTATCATTTAGATTTGTCTCAATTAAAACACTATACGCCGTATGAAGTGGACCAAATACTTGCTTATTAGTCTTTTAGCCTTATCGACCCTGGATATATGGGCGTGCGCAACCCCGTATGCGAGCCCTCGCGACTATGCACTGTATCGCGTAAACGACCATGAAAAAGTGGCCGATGCGCAGTACCAATATTACCATCCCAGTGCCGAAGAAAACTGTTTAGCTTGGCAAGCGTTGTCGTACAAAACCGTTTTGGTAGACGATATTTATCAGGTGGTCTACAAAATGTCGTT
>JAZRBL010000107.1:0-17147 GCA_045635045.1 Candidatus Enterocola sp.
GATCAAAGCCATGGAAGAAATTACAGGACCTATTATTGGTACGGTGTTGGTATTGTTGGCGGGATTTGTGCCCACTGCCTTTATGGGGGGCATTACCGGCGAGATGTACAAACAATTTGCGGTAACCATTGCCGTTTCTACAGCCTTTAGTGGTTTGAATGCGCTTACCTTAAGTCCTGCTTTGTGTTCGCTTATTTTAAAACCCAAAACCACCCAAAGCAACTTCTTTGTGTACAAATACTTTAACAAGTTCTTTGATAAGTTACAAGGTGGTTATACAGCCATTATTAAAACTTTCTTGCGTAAGGCAGGGGTTATTTTGGCCTCGTTCTGCATCTTATTGGCATTGGTGGCATTTGGCTTTAAAAAATTGCCATCTGCATTTATTCCTACCGAAGACCAAGGTTACTTTATGATATCTTGCCAGTTGCAAGATGGCGCTTCGCTGTCGCAAACCATGGACGTGATGGATCGCGCGGTTTCTATCCTAGATTCAATACCGGGTGTGAAAGCCAGTGTAGCCATTTCGGGTATGTCGATGGCCGAAGGGGCGCAAATCTCTAGCAAAGGAACCATGTTTGTGATTCTAGAAGACTGGGAAGAACGGACCGAAGAGTCTGAGGCCATTGGAGCTATCATTAACCGCTTTAACAAAGAAGCATCGGTAAAAATAGAAGATGCGGTTTTGTATGCGTTCCCTATGCCTGCTATTCAAGGCTTGGGTTCGTCGGGTGGTTTTGAGTGCTACGTGCAAGATAAGGGTAGCATGGGCGTGTTGGAATTGCAACGTACTGCCGAAGATTTGGCTGCGCAAGCCAACCAACAAGGTACGATGAAACAAGTTCGCTCATCGTTCAAGGCTACCGTGCCTCAAGTTTTCTTGCACATCGACCGTGAACAAGTAAAACAATACAAATTGGCCATAAGCGATGTATTTAGCGTATTGTCGGCTTATTTAGGATCGTCTTATGCCAACGACTTTGTGCTATTTGGCAAGGTATACCAAGTAAAAGTACAGGCCGAAAGTCAAGACCGTTCTGTTGTAGACGATGTGCTTAAATTAAGCGTTCGCAACAGCGAAGGAAAAATGGTGCCTTTTGGTGCCTTTACTACCATAGAGAATCGTTTGGGAACCGAGGTAATTGCTCGTTATAATATGTATCCTGCCGCTTACCTATCGGGCGATGCTGCCGAAGGATTTAGTTCGGGACAAGCTCAATCGTCTATGGCCAATTTGGCTAAAGAAACCATGCCCAACTCGTATGGCTTTGAGTGGACCTCTATGGCCTACCAAGAACAACAAGCCGGTTCTTCTACGGTTGTTGTATTTGCTTTGGCTTTGGTGGTGGTATTGATGGTGTTGGCCGCTCAATACGAAAGTGTAACCAGCCCCATGGCGGTTATTATGGCAGTGCCAGTAGCTTTGTTGGGTATTATTGTAGCTTGCTTTATATCGGGCAGACCCATGGATATTTACACCCAAATTGGTATGGTGCTGATGATTGCCTTGTCGGCTAAAAATGCCATTCTGATTGTAGAATTTGCCCGCGATTACCGCAAAGAAGGCAAAAGCATTTACGAATCGTGCGTCGAGGCAGGTCAGGTGCGTTTGCGTCCTATCTTGATGACATCGTTTGCCTTTATTTTGGGGGTAGTACCATTGGTAACAGCTACTGGAGCCGGTGCCGAAAGCCGTGTTTCGTTGGGTCTTTCGGTGTTTGCGGGCATGTTGATGTCTACCATTGTAGGTACATTTATTATTCCTAACTTCTATCAGTTCTGGCAAAAAATCCAAGAAAAGTTTTTTGAGCGCAAGCAAAAACAAGTAGAAGAATGATGCAAAATTTAGTACAGGCTATACAATCCATTAAAATAGAAGATTACGGTTACCCTTTGCCCGACGAGCGGATTGCTAAATATCCGCTTTCTCGGCGCGATGAATCGAAACTATTGGTTTATCAAAAGGGCGAAATAACTACCCGTGTGTTTAAACAGTTGCCTACCTGCTTGCCACAAGGTGCGTGCCTAGTGTTTAACAATACTCGCGTTATTCAGGCGCGTTTGGAATTTTTTAAAACCACAGGTAGTAGAATAGAAATTTTTTGTTTAGAGCCTTTGCAACCTGCTGCGTACGACCTGATGTTTCAGCAAAACAAAACTTGCACGTGGAAATGCATGGTGGGTAACCTAAAAAAATGGAAAAGCGGGTTGCTTGAAAAAGAAGTGAATGTTAAAGGAAGTCCGTTGCATTTGCAAGCAGAACGTCTCCTTACACAGGGAAATACATCGCATATCTGCTTTACCTGGGATAGAGAAGATTGCACCTTTGCTGAGGTGTTGGATGCCTTTGGCGAATTGCCCATTCCACCTTATTTAAATAGGAGTACCGAAGAATCGGACAAAACTACCTATCAAACCGTTTACTCCACAATCAAAGGTTCGGTTGCTGCGCCCACAGCGGGTTTGCATTTTACCGATGCGGTATTAAACGATATCGAAAAATCGGGGTCTAAACGTTGCGAAGTTACCTTGCACGTAGGCGCTGGTACATTTCAACCCGTAAAAGCAGAGCAAATAGGCGGGCATACCATGCACACCGAAGTGATAGAGGTTAAGCGCGAAAGCATTGCCTTGTTGCAACAACAATTGGGTGCTATTGTGGCCGTAGGAACCACCTCGGTTCGTACCATCGAAAGTTTGTATTACTTAGGTTGTAGAGTTGCCTCTGGTTGTACCGATATGGTGGTAGAACAATGGGAACCCTACGAGAGTACAGTTACTTTATCGGCCAAAGAAGCCTTGCAAGCCTTGCTCGATTATTTGGATGCACAAGGGGCATCTACGTTGCACGCTAGTACTCGCATTATTATTGCGCCAGGCTATCAATTTAAGTTGGTGAGTGCGCTTATTACCAATTTTCATCAACCCCATAGCACGCTGTTGTTGCTTTTGGCAGCTTTTGTGGGCGATGAGTGGCACCGCATTTACGACTATGCCTTGGCCAACGATTATCGATTTTTAAGTTACGGCGATTCGTCGCTATTAATACCTTAAATAGCATGAAAAAAATACTCTGTTTAATTGCGTTTGTTTTTTCTATTACTGTAGTAGCCCAAAATACCACTGTTTCTGGTACTATTGCAGGTAAACAACTGTATCGTTCTGTCAATGTAAGCAAATTGTCGCCAACAGGTAGCGCAGAATTTATCACCACGCAAGCTGTGTCGCCCGACGGTAAATTTGCCATTCAGCTATCGGTAGCTTCGCCCGATATTTATGTATTGGAATTTACCGATGGAGCCAAACTAAAACGCCATCAAATTTTGACATTAAAGGCCAACGATAACATTCAGTTGCAGTTTAATAGTACCTATCAAAATTTACAACTTACATTGGCTACAGGATCAAACGAAACGGTTTTTGCCCAACGTTACCAAGATTTTGCTTTGCAAGCAGAGGTGCAATCCAAAACTTTTGAACAACGCTACATGGCGGCTACTACCGATGCCGAGAAAGCACAAATTCAAGCCGAGTTTGAACAATTCTATTTGAAATTTCAGCAAGATACCAAGCGTATGCTCTCTACCAATGCCACCTTGCTAACAGCAGGATTTATGGCATATAGCGAATTTGGCAGGGATGTTGCCGTGAATAAAGATTTCTTTGCTGTTGTGTTGAAAGGATTAAAAACTACTTATGCGCAGCATTGGATTACGAAAGAAATTGATTTGCGTATGCAACAAGCCATTGTGGTAGGCAGTGTAGCACCCGAAATTGAATTAACCGGTGTAAATGGCGAAACCATCAAGCTAAGCGATTTAAAAGGGAAATACGTATTGATTGACTTTTGGGCATCGTGGTGCGGACCTTGCCGCATGGAAAGTCCTACCTTGGTAAAAGCTTACAACCAATACAAAGACAAAAATTTTGCCATCTTAAGTGTATCGCTCGATAATAACAAAGAAAAATGGGTTGCAGCTATTCAGGCAGATGGCCTTAACTGGCCTTGGCACGGTAGTTCGTTGATGCGTTGGAATTGTCCTGTGGCTAGACGTTATTCGGTGTCGTCTATACCTCATTCTTTGTTAGTAGATCCTAAGGGAAAAGTTATTGCCATTGGACTACGTGGCGAACAATTACTCACCAAGTTAGCCCAAGTTTTAGGCAAATAAAATACGGAAAGCTTCTTCGGCCTTCTTTACAGGGAGTAACTCAATGTTAAAATCCTTGTGAGGAAGGCTGTTGTAGTTATATTCGGGTAGGATAATGCGTTTAAAACCTAGCTTTTCGGCTTCGGCAATGCGTTGTTCAATGCGGTTAACGGGGCGTATCTCGCCCGATAAACCCACTTCGCCGGTAAGACAAGTTTGTGCGTCTATGCTCATGTCTAAATTGGCCGATAAAATGGCCGAAATAACGGCTAGGTCAATGGCAGGGTCGTTGATGCGCAACCCACCTGCAATGTTCAAAAAGACGTCTTTTTGCGCCAATTTAAAGCCAGCTCGTTTTTCCAATACGGCCAGTAGCATGTTTAATCTGCGCAGGTCAAAACCCGTGGCCGATCGCTGAGGGGTTCCATAGGCTGCCGTTCCGGTAAGGCCTTGCACTTCTATTAGCAACGGTCTAATGCCTTCTATGGCGCAAGCTATGGCAATGCCACTCATATCGTCGTGCTGTGTAAGCAGTAATTCCGAAGGGTTAGAAACCTCGCGTAGTCCTTCTTGCTGCATCTCAAAAATTCCCAACTCTGACGTGTTGCCAAAACGGTTTTTAATGGCACGCAATATGCGGTACATGTAGTGTTGGTCGCCTTCAAATTGCAGTACGGTATCTACAATGTGTTCTAAAATTTTGGGCCCGGCAATGGCTCCGTCTTTGGTAATGTGTCCCACTATGATGGTGGGAATGTTGTTTTCTTTGGCAAATCGCAAAAGCGAAGTCGCGCACTCTCTAATTTGCGATAAGCTTCCCGTGCTAGATTCGGCACTCTCTGTGCTAATGGTCTGAATAGAGTCTATGACCATAATGGTGGGCTTAATGGCCTTGGCATGGGTATAGATGTGCTCTAAAATGGTTTCGTTTAAAATGTAGCAATTGGGGTTGCTCAACCCTAAACGATCGGCGCGTAGTTTTAGTTGGTGCAAGCTTTCTTCGCCCGATACGTATAGTATGGTTTGGTTGCTGAGTTGCAGTAGGGTTTGTAAAATTAGGGTAGACTTGCCAATGCCCGGTTCGCCACCAATTAGTACCAACGAACCTACTACCAATCCACCTCCCAAAACACGGTTTAACTCGTTGTTTTGCAGGTCGATACGGGGGTCTTCTTTGCTGTCTATTTTATGAATAGGGGTAGGTTGGTGTGCTGCATGAGCACCCTCGCTAACCAATGGCGTATTTTTGCTATTTTTTACGACAATTTCTTCGACGCACGTGTCCCACATTCCACACGAAGGACACTTTCCAAACCATTGCGAGGCGGTTCGGCCACATTCTTTGCATACAAATATGTTTTTCGATTTTGCCATAAAATGTCGCTTGTCTCTTGTTGCTCTATTGAATAAATGATAAAGGAGAAAGGAGAAAAATCTCCTCTCTCCTTTATGTGATGTATGTTGCTTACTTACAAAAGCTTATTGGTTTTGCTGTCGGGGTGGATAATAGAGGGCTTAAAGGTTTTGGCCTCTTCAAAATCCATTTGGGCGTAAGCGGTAATAATTAAAATATCGCCAGGTTGTACTTTTCTTGCAGCCGCTCCGTTGGTGCAAATAACGCCACTACCACGTTCTCCTTTAATGACGTATGTTTCAAAACGTTCGCCATTGTTGTTGTTAACAACGTAAACTTTTTCGTTTTCAATGATGTTAGCGGCATCCATCAAGTCTTCGTCGATGGTAATGCTGCCAATGTAATTTAAGTTGGCATCGGTTACGCTAACACGATGAATTTTTGATTTTAAAATTTCGATAATCATCCTTTGTAATGTATGTTGTCTATCAATCTAATTTTTCCGCAATACACGGCAATGCAACCTACAATAAACTCGCTGTCTTCCCAGTTTTGAACGGGTTGAAGGCTGTTTCCGTCTACTATTTCGTAGTAGTCCATGCGAAATTCAGCGTCGTCTTTAAATTGCTCTTCTACCCAATCAATGGTTGCACTTACACTTTTGCTGTGGACAAAGGTAGTACTTTTTGCGAGAACTTGTGCAATTAGTGCTGCTTTTTTGCGTTGTTCGTCGGTTAGTAATGTATTGCGGCTGCTACGTGCTAGTCCGCTTTCTTCGCGAATAATGGGGCAAGCAATAATTTGGATGGGGTAGTTGAGTTGTGCTACCATGGCTCTGATAATGGCCACTTGTTGAAAATCTTTTTCGCCAAAGTAGGCTTTGTGGGGTTGAACAGCATCAAAAAGTTTGCTTACAATTTGTGCGACACCGTTAAAATGTCCGGGGCGATATTTGCCTTCCATAACGGTTTCTAGGCTGCCAAAGTTAAATTGGCGCGTATCTTCTTCGGGGTACATTTCTTGTACGGTGGGCATAAATACCACGTCGCAACCTGCTTTCTCTAACATGGCACAATCGGCTTCTGGAGTGCGTGGGTAGCGTTCCAAGTCGGCTTTGTCGTTAAATTGGGTAGGGTTGACAAATACGCTGGCTACGCACAAATCGTTTTCTGCCACGCATCGTGTAATAAGCGAAATGTGTCCGTCGTGCAAAGCGCCCATAGTGGGAACAAAACCTACACTTTTAGCGGCTTTTTCTTTGATATAGGCCTGTAACTCGGCTATTTTTTCTATAACAATCATGTTGGTTTAGTTTAGGCGGTGCAAAGATACGAATATTAAAGTCAAATGTCAAAAGTTAAAAGTCAAAAGTTAAGGGTTGTAAGTCGCAAGTCGCTTGTTGTAGAATCGCGAAATCGCAGAATCGTTAAATTGATGAATTGCAAAAAATACGACCAAACGATTCACCGATTCACCGATTCACCGATTCGTCAATAAAATCACCGCCTCACCGAATAGCGTGAGCGAAGCGAACTTCGATTATTTGCAAAAAACTTGCATATTTACGGAATATTTTTTATATCTTTGCAAAGTAAATATTCATTTTTGTCAATGGCCGCTAAGATTTTATACGTCACTCAAGAGATTTTTCCTTATTTGCCTGCTTCAGAAGTAGCTACTTTAAGCAGAGAATTGCCTCAAGCTATTCAAGAAATGGGCAAAGAAATTCGTACTTTTATGCCTCGTTATGGTTGCATTAACGAGCGTCGCAATCAGTTGCACGAAGTGATTCGATTGTCGGGTATGAATCTTATTATTGACGATACCGATCATCAACTCATCATCAAGGTGGCTTCTATACAAGCGGCACGTATGCAAGTGTATTTTATCGACAACGAAGAATATTTTCGTAGAAAAGCAACCGTTGCTGACGATAGTGGGGTAGAGTTTGCCGATAACGACGACCGTATGGTTTTCTTTGCCCGCGGCGTTTTAGAAACCGTTAAAAAATTGCGTTGGACCCCCGATATTATTCACTGTCATGGTTGGATGGCGGCAGCGCTTCCTATTTTGGCTAAAAAAGCATATCGCGAAGATCCTTTCTTTGCCAACGCCAAAATTGTTTATTCTGTTTACGATAATCCTTTCCAACAAGTATTTTCCCACAAATTGGTGAATAAAATCAAAATGGACGGCATTGCTCCAGAAGATTTGAACTTAGTAGCTCAACAAGGTTCTTTTGCTGATGTTAGTAAGTTGGCTATCGAATACTCGGATGCTGTTATTCAAGGTAGCGAAACCATTAACCAAGAGGTGCTTGATTATGCCAAAAACGCGCAAAAATTGTTTTTGCCCTATCAGGGTGCCCAAGATTATGCAGCCGCTTACAACGATTTTTACGATCAAATTTTGGGAAAATAAAACTGCATGAAACGCATTTATTTCTTTGTAATTGCTTGTTTGTTATTGGTTTGCACATCGTGCGAACCTACTGATATAGGTTCGGCTTTACAACCAGAAGAAGATAAAATGGTGGTAAAGACCGATTCATTTTATATTCAATCGGCCACAGAATTGCTTGCTGTGCGTCACTCGGAATCGGATAAATTAGAGTTGGGTTACCTTTGCGATCCGGTGTATGGAAACGTAAAGCTAGACTACTTAGCCGAATTCCGTTATTCGCGCGATACCTTTCCTGCATCGGCTACCGATGCGGTGTTGCGTTTGGTTATGTATTACCGTTCGTATTATGGCGACTCGTTGGCTGTAAACGAGGCTTCGGTATATGCTTTGCAAAAGCCCCTCGATTTTGAAATTAACTACACTTCAGACATTGATGTAAACGAGTATTGCGATAAATCTACTTTGTTGGCTAAAAAATCGTACGTGGCTTACGATGCCACGGTGCCTAATAAGGATAGAAAAGACAGCGATTATTGCGACAAAGTGGTAATTGATTTGCCTCAGTCGTATTGTACCGACTTAATGACCAATAGAGCATACAATAAAAGTCAAAGTGCTTTTCTAGATTTTTTAAAAGGTGTGTATGTAACCACCCAATATGGTAGCAAAACCGTGTTGAATATAGACTCGGTAAACTTAGAGGTAAACTATCGGTACGTTCCAGATGCAGCCAAGCCCGACTCGATAGTAAAGGCTACCCGTATTTATCCTGCTAACCGCGAAACAACTTCGGTGGTAAGGGTAAGCGAGGTAGAAGCACCTGCTAATATTGGTGTGGATAGTTTGAACTACATTGTAAGTTCGTCTGGCTATGTAACCCGTTTAACTTTGCCTTTGAATCGCATCAAAGAAACCATGCAAGGCTCTGAGGAATCGGACGAAAAACTCAACTTAAACTACATGTCGTTGATACTAGAAGAAGCGCCTGTAGAGGATGGCTTGTCTACAAGAATGACACCGCCTGATATTTTGCTGTTGATACAAGCCAAAGATTTAGAAAAATTCTTTACCCAAAGTAAATACCCTGCAGAGGGGGTGCCTTCTACCTTGGGTGTGTACGATCCTGATAGAAAACACTACCTATTTAATAACATGGCATCGTACATGGAAGGATTGATGTCTGATCCATCTATAAACGTAGACGATTTGAATGACTTCTATGTGTTACCTATTACGGGTGCAACCGATATAGCGGGAAGTAATGCGGTGGTTCGTCACTTGTTTAAACCTTACGGCGTTCGTTTGCGTAGTGCCACAAACGCGTATTCTCCTATGCGATTGGTGGTTACTTACTCCAACTTGTAAGGCCGTTTTGAATGGCATCTTGCGATGCTGTTTTGTAGGCATTGATAAGGCCACCCGTTCCCAATAACGTTCCTCCAAAGTAACGTACTACTACTACCAAAGCATTGTCTAGGTTAGCTGCATCTATTTGGCGTAGAATGGGTCTGCCTGCAGTTCCAGAAGGCTCTCCGTTGTCGTTGGCTCTAATATCGTTACCCATACGATACGCATAGCAAACGTGTCTGGCCTTGTGGTGTTCTTTTTTATATCGATTGATAATTTCTTTTACTTCTTCTTTGCTGCTAATGGGCAGGACGTATGCCAAAAACTTACTGCCTTTTTCTTTGTAGCAGCCTTCCGATAGACTGGTGGGTATAATCTTATTGTCGTTTGCGTTCATATTGCAAAATTACACATTTTTATAGATTTTTTATGAAAACGTATGCAAAACCGTAAAAAAACTGTATATTTGCGTAATTGTGTTGAATTTATTTAAACCTAAAAACAATAGTATGAAACATGAAAAAACCTTTAGAAGGTTGTGTCGTTACTGCTGTCTAACTGCCTTATTGTTAGGATTTTCGGCAACTGTTATGGCAGCTGCTATGAAAAACAACCCTATTCAAACAGGTGGTTTGTGGGGAGATGCCCTAGGCGGTACTACTTTCTCGGCTGCTAACAACAGCGATCAAACCAGTTTTACATCGCTCGATGCTACTCAAATTTGTTGGAACAAAGCTACCGACAAATTAACCATGGATGCTGCTTATGGGTATGTAACCTCTACCTCGTACGGTACAGCATCAGCTCCTAAGTACCGCATTACCAATGGTGCTAACAGTGGTTATGCTGCTAAATTGGATGCCACTACCAACTACCTTATTTTCCATGCACCTAAGTCGAAAGCAGACATTGCTACCATTACGGTGCAAGGTTATAAGAAAAACACCGAAGTGATTGTTTGTTTTAACGTGCAAGAGTTATCGGGTCGCGATAAAACAAAACTGAAATTTAGAATCAATGGTTATGAAAGTTACCAAGAAATGGCATCTGGCTCGCAAAGTAGCGTGTTGCTCATTGTTCCTGGCACTTATTCGGGCATGAACAAAACCACTTTAACCATTGAAATCGCCCGTGATAACTACAACGAAGGCGATAACTGCGTATTCGCTATTTCTGACTTTTATGTGTATGGCGAGGTGGATATTATTAGCCTAGATGCCGATAATATCGAAGCCGAATTGGGAACTCCTCTTAACCTAACCGCTCAAAAAGGGGTTACCGCTAATTGGAACGAATCGCAACTAGTATGGATGAAACACACCCGTGGCGAGTGGGATACCTGGCAAGAAATTACCGCTGCCAAAGGTAAAAAGACCCTAAAAGAAACCGACTTGCCCATTGGTTTTACCTCTTATAAAGTAGGTATTCTACAAACCAATGGCGATACGCTTTTCTCTAACATCATTGATGCTAAACGTTACTTATTGTGCTCGGAAGAAACCACCCGTGTGCTATTCCACGAAGATTTTGGTACCTTGTCGTCGCAAACCGACCGTACCAGCAATATGTATGTATCTACCGATTATACCTATGTAGGTGGATGTGCTTCGTTAAAAAACGAAGGAACCTATGCTGTAGTAGCCAATGCACGTTATGGAGGCTGTAATGATAATCCTACTAGTACTTGCAATGAATGTGCGTCAAACGATGCAAGGTTGTGGTTCCGCGATATGTTAGACCATACACAAAACGGAGTGAACGCCCAAGGTAACTACGGTGGTATGTTGTTGGTAAATGCAGATGAGCAATTGGTGTATAGCCGTCAAGTAACCGCTCCTTGTGCCCAAACTACCATGAACTTCTCGGCCTGGTTTGCTGCTGCAAGCGATGGTTCTCCTATCTCGGTACAGTTCATTGTAAAAGATATCAATGGTTACGAAATTGAGGAAGCTACCTTGGTGGTAGACGGTATTGATTTTAAAGACGGTTGGGTAAAAGGCGAAACCTCGTTTAACCCCGGTTATAACACCGAGTTGACCGTAGAAATTCGCAGCTATAATCCTGCTTCTGGCAGCGGTAACGACTTTTTGGTAGACGACATTCGTTTTACCGTGTGCTCGCCCAAAATTGATTTGAATGCCACCACTACTTCTACCAGCGTACAAATTGATAACAAAGAAAAACAAGTGCTAGGTTTGTGTAAAGAACCCATTACCTTAACCGTAGATGCGGCTCAAGCAGACAACTTGTTTGACAGTCCTTTTTATACTTGGCTGTGCAAATCGCCCAGCGCCTCTAACTTTATGGAACTTCAATATTTGCGCGGCAAAACAAGTGTAGATACCGTGGTAACCGATATGACAGAATACTATGTGTTGGTAACCGCTACCCAACAAATTGCTGAAGACTACTTGAATAACCAAGCAGGAGCGTGCGAACTCGTTGGTATATCGCCTATTATGTACGTTAGCTGCGCGCAAGTATCGGCCCATGTTCAAAGCAGATCTTGTAACAAAATTGTGTTACTAGCCGATGTAACCGGTGACCTTGACTTTGATTGGGAATTGTCGGCCGACGGACAAAATTGGAGCAAAATAAATGGTAAATCGAACAAAGACACCATTCACTATACGATTTCGGAAGATACTTACTTCCGTGTTAAAACGCCTATTGGACCTTCGGCTGCTACCGAATTGGTGCAAGCTAGGTTGATCGATTTAACCGCTACGCCAACCGTGATTCCAGAAGAAGGTGGCGAAGTAGCGTTGGCTGCAACCACTGTTGGTTTTGACGAAATTCAAGTGGATTATACCAGCGAAGTAGAGTGGTACCAAAATGGCGATTACTACAAAACCAACGGATTGGCATGGGATTCTACCTTTACCGAACCTACCTCTTTCTTTGTAGAAATAAGGAGCTGTCGTTCTAACCAGGTTAATATCACCTTACAAAAACCCATTTCTATTGAATATGTAGACAGAGTATGTAATACCATTACCTTACGTGCAGTAGCCGAAGAAGGTGTTACCTACAAATGGCAAAAATCGATAGACGGTGGTCAAACTTGGGTGGATATTGAGTTTACCGGTAGTGAATATATTACCACCATTACCGAGAATACCATGTATCGCATTTACAACGACGAAATGGCTAGTGTACCTACCTACGAGTTTGAAGTATGGAGCATCGAATTGACCGTAGAACCCGAAGAAGTGTATTTGGGCGAAGACATTACGGTATCGGCTACCACCCACGGATTCCGTAGCAATTATTCGCCCGTTTGGAAAGAAAATGGCAAGGTAATTGAGCAAGAAGGTTATACCTTCGAGGTAAAACCTTACGCGCCTGTTACCTATACCGTATCGCTAGAAGGTTGTGAATCGAACCCTGCTGCCGTGAATAAAGTAATTTGGCCTACTGTCTTTACTCCTATGTTGGTAGACGGCTTTAACGACGACTTTATTATTGGTATGGATCCAACCATTGCCCTAAAAGTATACGACCGTTACGGTAATTTGTTGGTAGAAACTACCGATGGTTGGGACGGTAAAGATGCTAGCGGCAACTACGCTATGCCCGATGTATATTACTACGTAGCCACCCTTCCTAATGGTGATGTGGTAAAAGGCAATGTAGAATTGTTGAACGAAAAACGTAAATAACTTATCATCTGTATGAATATGAGAAAGTCAATAGTCATGTTAATGCTGCTAGCGGGTGTTACTTCTGCAGGGGCAGCTATTAGCGAAAAGTACAGTGAAGGATACGATTTAGAATCACTTCCTTTAAACACCGAAACCAACGAAAGCAATATTTCGTTGTTTGCCGACAATCAACTCTTGTTTTTAAACGATGGTAAGGTTTTTCTTAGCGCATTTACCGCTCAACAAGATAGTTTGTTAGCCCCTCAAGAAAATGCTGCTCTTACCAAGATGGGTATCAAAGGCAATGTGGCCTTCGATGCGGCTACAAACAAAATGTATTTCTCGTTGGTAGAGTCGGAAAACTGCGAATGGTTGTACGAATCGACCTATAAAAATGGCAAATGGACATCGCCCAAACGTTTAGAAATTGAAGGTATGGGCAAAGTTCGCGGCAACAATGCCTTTATGGCAAATGCAGGTTGGAGTTACATATCGACCGTTAAAAACATCATGCAAAACCCTGCCATTGCTAAAAATGGAAAACGCTTGTATTTTACCAGTGCAACCATAGAGAATGGCCAAGGCGGTAGCGATTTGTGGTACATCGACCAAAAATCGGATAACCTATGGTCGGCTCCTGTAAATGCCGGAGGAACGGTTAATACTGCTGCCGACGAAGATTACGCCTTTGTAGAAAAAGATGAAATCTTGTATTTCTCGTCGAACAAAGAAGGCGTACGTCATTTGTACCTAGCCGAAACAGCTGGCGAAGGATGGCATACCGCTCAAAAACTAGAAGCTCCTTATAACAGCGAGGTAAACGATTACAGCTTATTGGTGACCAATGGTACTCCTTATTTAGTAAGTGACAGAAAAGCCGGAAATGGTTCTGATATATTTGCCTTTGTTAAACGTCCTTGCCAAATTAAGGTAAGCAATATTGAAGTAACCCCCGAATTTACAGGTGGTGGATACGCTATTTCTGGTGTAGTAACCTTTAATGACGCTCCTTCAAAAGGTGTGTTGTCGGTAAAAGACGATACCGGTGTTGCTAAAACCTTCGAACTACCTGTAGAGTCGCCCTTTAGCTTTGAAATTGATAACCTAGATTGCGAAAAAGATACCGTAACGCGTGCGGTAATGGCATGGTTCTCTGAAGGTAATTGCGAATCGAAAGCTACCTATTTGGCACCTGCCGAGGTAAAACGCGATTTCTATTGGGTATATTTCTTGTTCGAATTTGATAAATCGGAATTGTTGCCTCAGTCTAAAGCCGATATGGATCGTTTGGTAAAAGAAATGCAAAAATTCCCCGAAGCTCGATTTGAGGTAAGTGGTTATGCCGACGAACGTGGTAGCAATGCTTACAACGATAAACTATCGGAACGTCGTGCCGTTGCAGTTAAGAAAGCCTTGATAGAAAAAGGTATCAGTGCCGATAAACTTAAAATTGTGGCTCGAGGCAAACGTGCTCTTCAAATTAAAGAGGCACAAAACGAAGACCAACACGCACAAAACCGTCGTGTAGAAGTTAGAATTATTAACCCTGAAAATAAATAAGCGCCATGAGAAAAGAACTATCCTTAATTGCTGTACTTTTGTTCGTGTGCACAGCACTATTTGCACAGGGCGATTTTAAATTGTCAGAACAAATGTTCTCGCGTATTAACCAAAACCCTGCGGGTATTGGTAATAATGAAAAGATTCAAATTTTTACCGCAGGCCGCATGCAATACGTGGGAATGGGCTTGGAGCAATCGCCTACATCTGCATTGTTAAATGCTCACTACTATAACGAGAACCTAAAATCGGGTTTTGGTTTGTCTTTTACCTACGATGAATTGGGTTTGTATAACCAAACCATCAATGCAAAAGTTTGTTATGCTTATAACATCGACCTTTTTGAAGGTGGTTTGCTTTCGTTGGGTTTGTCGGCAGGTGTGGTAAATAAAATGTTCGACCCCTCACGTCACGTATGGCGCGACCAAGGTGACCCTCTTGATATGGGTGACGAAATTACCAATACTACTGCCTTTGACCTTGACTTTGGTTTTGAATTCTCTTGGAAATACTTATTGGTAGGTGCTTCTATTACGCACTTGCCCGGTATTGCACAAGACGTTAAAACCACGGCAGCTCCTACCCATATTAACACCTACTTACGTGGTAATGTGTATTTGCCAGAAAAATTCAACCTTATTCCTGCTGTAGCATACACCAACATTGGTGCATGTAATACAGGTAAATTGGTATCGGGCGAATATGCAGAAAGTGTGTCGTTGGGCCAAGAACACCTAGTAGATTTTAGCTTAACGGCTCTTTACGACGGAAAATACTGGTTGGGTGTAGGTTACCGCCTTAATACCGCTGTAAGCTTTATGGCTGGTTTTGAATGGCAATGGTTGCGCGTAGGTTATTGCTACGATTTGAGTGTAGGTCCTGTTTGGGATTTAACTTCAAGTACCCACGAAGTGATGTTGTCGTTTGTGATACCTACCAAAAAACCAGTAGTATGGTAAAAATCTCTCCTTTTAGCCTACTCATTGGATCAATGAAGTAAATTTTATATTATCTTTGCGAGTGATTGGATTCAATCACTCGCTTTTTTATTATTCAATATGAATCGATTATGAAACGTACTTTGTTTTTGTTCATGGGAGTGGCTACCTTGATGGTGGCATGTTCGCCTAAATATTATCCTGAGATGTACCAAAAAGCGGGCGAAGAGGCCCCTGTAATGGTTAAAACCGAAAAAGATTCCGTGCTTCATGAACCTGTGTTGCCTGCAGATACCGTGTTGGTAGAAGAAACCTTGGCAATTGAGCCAGAAACCACAGTAGCGGTAAAATATACCGTACAGCAAGTGGTAGACTCTGTAGCCGCCCATGCAACCATTCGCGAAACCACCGATACCTATACCTCTAACGGAGTTGCTGTACAAGAACAATTCCATGTGGTAGTGGGCAGCTTCCAAAGCGAAGTAAATGCACAAAATCTTTATTTGACCCTTAAAAATCAGGGGTTTGAATCGAAAGTAGCCGTTAATCAAAATGGCTTGTTCCGCGTGTTTATGTATTCGGCTAATACCGAGGTAGAAATTCGTCAGTCATTGTCAAAGGCACGCGTTACCTATCCCGATGCGTGGATGCTTAGAATTGCAAAATAATGCGCTATATCGCTAAAATAGGGCTGTTGTTGGTTTGTCTGGTACTTTGGACAAGCTGTAAACAACGTACCCGATTTTACGATGCCGCCATTGAGCAACAGGCAGAAAAGGTAGCCATTCAGCGATTTGACCACGATTTTTATTTGCTAGATAGCGCGCAATTAGCGCAAAAATACGGAGACTTTGTGCCCGTATATATGCACCAAATTATGCAAATTGCTCCGTCAAAAGTAGCACTCTTTAAGGCGGATAGCGCGTTTAATGCTTTGCGCACGCAGGTAGATGCAGTGTACCAAAATGTCGACCCCATAGCAGAGTCGTTATCGGTAGCAATGGCTTACTACCGTCATTATTTTCCCAAAAAAGAGGTACCTGCTTTTTCTTTCCATATATCGGGCTTTAATCAAAGTATCGTAACCTTGCCGGGTAGGGTATCGGCAAGTATCGATAACTATTTGGGAATTGATTATCCTATGTATCCACAAATAGCGTATCAGTACGAGATTCCGTTTATGACTCCTCGTCATTTGCCCATCGATATGCTATTGGGTTGGCTTACTTCCGAATACCCCGATACCAATGGTAGGCTGTTAGAGGCCATGATTTACCACGGAAAACTGATGTATTTGTTGCAGGTGTTGTTTCCTGACGAAGAAATGCACGAACTGCTATCGTACACCCAGCAACAATACGAATGGAGCTTAAAGTACGAAAAAAACATTTGGGCACTGATAGTAGAGCAACGCGATTTGTACAGCACCGATTGGCGAACCATAACACGTTACACACAACCTGCTCCTTTTACCAATGGCCTTTCGCAAGAGAATTCGCCCGGTAGAATAGGGGTGTTTATAGGGTGGAGAATGGTATCGTCGTACATGGAGCGTAATGAGCAAGTTTCATTGCATGACTTGATGAACGAGCAAGATGCCCAAAAAATTCTGCAACTTTCAGGGTATAGACCGTAAATAGTCGAAAGTCGAAAGTCGAAAGTAGGGAGGCACGATCGTGCGTCCGGGAGTATTTTTAATCGCAACTGTCGGCATAATCAATGCTGGCTCTCACTTAATCGTTGACTTTTG
>JAZRBL010000108.1:0-5118 GCA_045635045.1 Candidatus Enterocola sp.
ATTTTCAAGAAAAAAAATCGAAAAATTTTACTCGTCCTACACCGCTGTAACGGCTTTGCAACAATACTTGCTTTATAGCAGAGAACCGTTGTTCTCAAAAGCGGGTGCAAAGATAGAGCCTTTTTTAATACACTCCAAATATTTTGAAAGGAAATTTAAATATTTTTGCACCCTATCTTACAATTGCCTGATATTCATCTTCTATACTAAGAGCCAATTTTATAGCAAAAACATAAAAGCTTCTCATTTGACGCTGCCGACTATAAAAAAAAAGAGGCACTCTAAGAGCACCTCTTTTATCTTTATCTGAACTATAGATTATAGACCAGCGCAAGGAGACCAAGCGTAACCTTCAGCTTCAGTCATATCTAGAGTGATTTCTAGCTCTTCGCCGAAAGGAGTGTTAGCTAAGTCTTTGTATTCTGCAGTTTCAGGATCTTGTTTTTGAAGTTGACCAGCATCCCAGCTAGCGTTCAAACGGATTTTCCATTCGTTAGCAGCTTGAGCTTCAACGTCTTCTGCAATCCAACGTTCGCCGTTGAATTCCAAAGCTACGTCAGTACCCCAGTTAGATGCAGGGAAGCTACCAATCAAACCTGGTTCGTCAGCTTCGTCGCACAAAGCTGGCAATGCTAGGCTGAAAGTATAACCTTCGTTAGCAACACATGGGTTAGCATCGAAACGTT
The DNA here is from genome assembly GCA_045635045.1 of Candidatus Enterocola sp. GTDB lineage: Bacteria > Bacteroidota > Bacteroidia > Bacteroidales > Paludibacteraceae > Enterocola. The sequence goes on from JAZRBL010000108.1 coordinate 687, forward strand.
CAATTACGATGTAGCAAACGCCTTCGCCAAGAACAGCCAATTTGTTGATTTTACCGAAGTCTTCGATCAATTGGAATTGATCAGGAGTACCGTTGTCAGCGTTGATTTCGAAGTAACCTTCAGACCATTGAGTAGTATAAGAACCGTCAACAGTACCGTCTTCTCTGAACAAGCAAACTTTACCTTGATAGAAGGTTTCTAGTTCGCCAGCTAGGATAGCAGCTTCACCTAGTTCAAGGGTGATTTCATACCAGCCTTCAGCACCTTCGATAGCTTCGCCAGCTACGTCAATGTGGTGAGCAGCATAACCGTCGTTAGAACCTTTGAATGCAACACCGTTACAGCCATTGCCTTCTGGAATTTTAACTACGATTTTAGCGGTACCTTCTTCAGCAGCGCTAACTTCTGGGAATTCAATTTCTTCTGGTTCTTCTGGTTTTGGTTGATCTGGGTTAGATGGATCTTCAGTACCAGGTTGATCAGGATTTACTGGATCATCAGAAGGTTTGTCGCCATTTTCACAGCTAGTGAAAACCATTGCCAATGACACGAATGCGGTCATAAAAGCCCATGCAAATTTTTTCATGTTGTTTTAATTTAAATTAAGTTTATAAATAAAATAAGTTGTTTTAGTTGCCTATAACGATGCAAATATAGAACCAAATTTTATAATTTGCAATATTTGACACAAAAAAAATGACAAAACCGTTACAAAAAAAATAAGGTGGCCATTATTGACCACCTTATTATTATATAGGCTACAAATTAATAGCCGTCGTTTTGTGTCCAACGAGGTTCTGCAGACAATACGTCACGATAGATTGGGAACCATTTAACCGTTTCTGCTTGAGGACCTTCTACAAAGCCCCATTGAGCAGTATTAAAGGTACCGAAACGAATCATATCACGACGACGAACGCATTCCCATGCAAACTCGCGACCACGCTCTTTGTACAATTCGTCCAAATCTAACGAAGCGTAAGCATTCAAACCAACACGGGTACGAATTTTTTGGAAGTCTGCATCAGCAAGCAATGCACCCAAATCACCGTTACCACCACGCAAGATAGCTTCGGCTTTCATGTACAATACGTCAGCATAACGGAAGAATACAAAGTCGTTTTCGCTATAGGTATAAGTACCTGTTTTGTCAGCTTCGTATTTCCAGCAACGTGCACCCGAGTTCCAGTTGGTATTGTCGATAGTAGCTGGTGCTGTAGCCATACGTTCTTTTTCGTATTTAGCATTTAACACTTTGTTATAGTTAGCCACTGCAGCTTCTGCAGCTGCAATACCAGCTTTTTCTGCTTCACTACCTTTTTCTGCGCCAGCAGGAATAAAGTAATCTTGAATTTTATCACCCACTTTATAATCGGTTTCGAATTCTTCGTTCAACATAGCAAGTTGTTCTGCTTGAGAACTTTTAATTTTTGCTTTGTGAGAGAATGCAAATGCGTATGCATCATCATAACCATACAGGTTAGCGGTCAAGATTACGCGGTCGCCGTTTTCGTCTTCGGCAATAGCTGTGTTTTCTTTGTTGTAAACAGGACCAACAAACCAGCCACGACGTCCTTCTGCACCAGTAGTACCAACTACGCGAGTACCACCATTTTCTTCTGAATTATCAGACAAACCACGATAATCGCCTTCTTCGTACAATTCGATGAATTCTGGAGAAGCCAAGAAACCGTTCCATGGTTTTACTTTAGAACCCCAAGCTTGTTCGTGGTTGTAGTGCATGGTTAGCAACGATACGCGGAATTTGTTCATTGGGTTACCACCACTAATCATGTTGTTAGACGAGCCATCTTCGTCAATAACAAAGATATTTTCGCGGCTAACTTCGTTTTTAAGAGCAAAGTTGGTAAAGAATTCGTTTTCGATAACGTATTGTTTCGAATCGATTACTTTGTTACATGCTTCGATACATTTGTTGTATACGTCGTATTGCGCAGCAGTAGCAGCCGACACATCGTAGCTTTCTGCATTCAAATACAAACGAGCCAACAAAGTGTATGCCATACCTTGGGTAGCACGAGCGTAGTTGTAAGACCATGATGGCTCAGTTGCTTTTGGCATGTGAGGAGCTTGTGCTTCTAGGTTGGTTACCAAGTTAATCCAAACTTGTTCTGGTTGCATAAGGTCTACAAATTCGTCAGAGAATTTTTCGGTATAAGGAATACGTCCAAAGCAATCAAACAAGGTGTAATAGTAGAACGAACGAACTACAATCAACTCTGATTTGAAACGGTTGTAAGTTTCATCGTCAAATTTGTGTTTGTAAGTTTCCAATTGTTGCAAAACTTTATTACACAATACAGCACCGCTGTTGCAATAGTACCATACGTTGTTGAAAGCTTCACCTTCAGCATCCCAAGTGTGGGTATTCAACTGACGCCAGAAGTCACCGTCAGCCCAGTGGCCTGCAGGTTGACGAACAGGACATACAGCCTCGTCGGTAGTTAGGGTACACAAACCCCAATAGGTCCAGTGGTCGTGCAACCACTTAATATTTGCGTAGGTTTGACCTACCAACATTTCAAAGTTCTCGGGATCGTTCAAGAACTCGTCTGTGGTAGATGCACCATACGTTTCTTCTTCAAGCATGTCAGAGCAAGAAGTTGCACCAACTGCCAAAAAAGCCATGGCTAAGAACCAAATTACATGTTTTTTCATATTTTATCTCGTTTTATTTGTTACTTAAAAAGTTACGTTAGCACCAATCAAGAATGTACGTGCTTGAGGATAGAAATCGATGTGATCGATACCTGGGTCCCAAACAGAGGTAGTATTGATAGCATCTGGGTCAGATCCGCTATACGAAGAAACAGTAAATACGTTTTGTGCGGTAAAGTATACACGCAAGTTTTGGCAGTATTTGTTTTCTTTCAATGGAACTTTATAACCCAAGGTAATGTTGTCTAATTTCAAGTAAGAAGCATCTTCCAAATAGTAATCAGAGAATTCTTTTTGGAAGTAGGTACGAGTACCTTCGCCAATACCTACAGCTTCAGAGTAGTAAACGTTCAAACCGTTGCTACCTTTAGCAGGAGCGTATGCCCAACGAGCTACGTTCAAAGCAGTATTGCCTACAACACCACGGAAGAACAACGACAAATCCCAGTTTTTGTAGCGAATGCTGTTGTTCCAACCAAACGAGAACAAAGGTTGAGCGCTACCCAATACAGTTTTGTCATTGTCGTCGATAACTGCATTACCATCTTCGTCTACGTCACCGCTGATGTTTTCGTAGATACAGTTGCCTTTTTCGTCAAATTTACCAGTCCATTTGTAACCGTAGTAAGTACCTACAGATTGGCCTTCGGTTAACAATTGAGTAACAGTACCGTTAATTTTGTTACCACCCAAGTTACCTGCCCATGTAGTTTCGTAGTTGAACCCTAGGCTTGGATCTGATAGTTTGTCGATACGGTTTTGGTTAAACGAAATGGTTGGAGTGGTTGTCCATTCCCAGTTTTTGGTTCTTACAGGAACACCTGTGATAGACACCTCAATACCCATCGAAGTCATTTCACCAGCATTCGCTAGCAAACGGTCGTATTGATAAGGAGGAGTTGGAACTTTGTATTCCCACAAAAGATCTTTGGTATTTCTGTAGTACAAGTCGATAGCACCATACAAACGGTTACCCAAGAATGCATAGTCGATACCTAAGTTGTACTCGAATTTACGTTCCCAACGCAAGTTAGGGTTAGCATTTTGATTTACAGTGAAAGCATATTTTTCGGTACCGTGGCTGTTGAAAGTACCACCTTTGGTTAGCAACTCTACCGATTTCAAATCAGAACCCAAGTTGTTACCGGTAATACCGAAACCAAAACGTAGTTTCAAGTCGTCTACACCTTTAACATCACGCATGAAGTCTTCACCGCTAATACGCCAACCTGCGCTGACTGCAGGGAACCAACCCCATTTGTTGTTAGCACCCATACGAGAAGAACCTTCTGCACGGATTGATGCAGATAACAAGTATTTTTCGTTGAAGTTATAGTTAGCACGCAAGAAGTATGCTACCAATGTGTTAGAGTTACGATACGAACCTACACTCATATCTTCTTTATCTACAGCACCTGCACCCAAGTCAAAGTATTTAGAGTTGTTGGTTGCGAAACCACTGTTAGACAAGTCGTGACCATCGTACCAGAAGTTTTGATAAGAAGTACCACCTACCAATGCCAACGAGTGACCGTTCCATTGACCGGTATAATCGATGGTTGCTTCATACAATTGGTTGAAGCTACGACTGGTGCTGATACCTGCTTTGTTAGCTTCACCTTTTACGTAGTATTCAATAGGAGTTGCCCAGTAGCTGTGGTTGTCACCTTCTTCCAAAGCAGCGAAACCGGTAACTTTCAAGCCAGGAACAGCTTTGATGTTAACAGTTGCGCGAACCGAACCACGGAAGTAG
>JAZRBL010000109.1:0-8196 GCA_045635045.1 Candidatus Enterocola sp.
ATCGGCCAAACCTGTAAAGATTTCGTAAGGACGACCGTTTAACAAACCTACTAGTGCAATCCATTTTTCTTTGTTGTTTTGGAAACGTACTACCTCGCATTCCAATTCTTGAGGACGTTTTGGAGTGATTTCTGGGTAGCAATTGCAAGGAGCTGGTTTGTCTTCTTTTTTGTTCGATACCAATACACCGGTACGAGATCCGTCGCGATAAACGGTACAGCCTTTACAGCCCGAACGCCATGCTTCTTTGTATAGTTCGTTTACCAAATCTTCCGATACGTCGGCAGGAAGGTTAATGGTAACGCTAATAGAGTGGTCTACCCATTTTTGGATACGGCCTTGCATGTGTACTTTTTCTAGCCAGTCAACATCGTTCGATGTAGCTTTGTAGTAAGGTGATTTAGCTACTAGCTCGTCAATTTCTTCTTGGGTGTAGTTTTTAGCGGTGTCGTAACCGTTAGCTTCCATCCAAGTAACAAATTTGTGGTGGAATACGGTGTATTCTTCAAAGCTGTCACCCACTTCGTCTACTAAGTCTACGCGTGCTTTGGCATCGTTAGGATTTACTTTACGACGACGTTTGTAAACAGGCAAGAAAACAGCTTCAATGCCCGATGTGGTTTGGGTCATCATACTGGTGCTGCCGGTAGGAGCAATGGTCAAACAAGCAATGTTACGACGGCCGTATTGTACCATATCGGCATACAATTGTTCATCTGCTTCTTTTAGACGCATCATGAATGGGTTGTTTTCTTCGCGTTTAGCGTCGAATACTTTAAAGTGACCACGATCTTTGGCCATTTCTACCGACGAACGGTAGCAAGCTAGTGCCAATGTTTTGTGTACCAATTCAGAGAAATCGGTAGCTTCTTTGGTACCGTAACGTAGGTTCATGGCAGCAATCATATCGCCTTCGGCAGTGATGCCCACACCAGTACGACGTCCGTTAACGGTTTTGTCTTTGATTTTTAACCACAATTCGCGTTCGGTTAGTTTAATAGCGTCGTTTTCGGGGTCAGAATCAATTTTTGCCAAAATCAAGTCGATTTTTTCCATTTCAAGGTCGATGATATCGTCCATGATTTTTTGCGCCAATTTAGCGTGCTCAACAAACAAATCAAAATTGAATTTAGCTGCTGGCGTAAATGGATTTTCTACGTACGAGTATAGGTTGATGGCCAACAAACGGCAGCTATCGTAAGGACACAATGGAATTTCGCCGCAAGGGTTGGTCGATACGGTTTTGTAACCCAAATCGGCATAGCAGTCGGGTAGTGACTCGCGGGTAATGGTATCCCAGAACAATACACCTGGTTCGGCCGATTTCCATGCATTGTGTACAATTTTTTTCCACAAGTCGTTGGCGTTAATTTCTTTGGTGTAAGTAGGCTCGGCGCTGTCAATGGGGTATTGTTGGATGTAAGGTTTTTCGTCGATAACGGCTTGCATAAAGTCGTCGTGCAACTTAACCGATACATTGGCTCCGGTTACTTTGCCTTGTTCCATTTTAGCGTCGATAAAGCTTTCTGAATCGGGGTGTTTAATAGAAACACTCAACATCAAAGCGCCACGACGGCCGTCTTGTGCAACCTCGCGAGTAGAGTTAGAGTAGCGTTCCATAAAAGGCACCAAACCGGTAGAAGTTAGGGCCGAGTTTTTAACAGGCGAACCCGAAGGACGGATGTGCGAAAGGTCGTGACCTACGCCACCACGACGTTTCATTAATTGTACTTGTTCTTCGTCAATTTTAATAATGGCACCGTAAGAGTCGGCTTTGCCATCGCAACCAATAACAAAACAGTTAGAAAGTGAAGCTACTTGGAAGTGGTTACCAATACCCGTCATAGGGCTACCTTGTGGCACGATGTATTTGAAATCGCGGAACAAATCAAATAGTTGATCGGCCGTTAGGGCATTAGGATACTTGTTTTCTATGCGAGCAATTTCGTTTGCCAAACGCCAGTGCATATCGTCTGGAGTTTGTTCGTAAATGGTGCCAAACGAATCTTTAAGGGCATATTTGTTTACCCATACTTTGGCTGCTAATTCGTCGCCTTTAAAATAGGCGGTCGATGCTTTTAGCGCTTCGTCAAATGTAAATGTGTTTTCCATTGTTATTGGTTTTATTTTTTGGTTTATTTAGTCTCGTATATGACTAAATTTGTTATCTTTGTGTTCCGCTTCTCCTTTTGTAAAAGAGTAGGGGATTTTGCTTACTTTTTTGCGACGCGAAAACAGATGCAATGTTAGACAATATTTTCTATTTTGCAAATTTATTTTCGCATAAAATTTTTGAAAGTTATTAACAATGGGTTGATAATTTGATTGTTAAAATTTCTAAAATATTTTATAACAAGCAGATAATAAGCATTATATAATTTTTGAAATATAAAAAAGTTTTCCAAAATAAATTAATTGATGAATCGTTGAATCGATGAATCGCATTGCTAATAATTATGAGAGCATCTATTAGAAAATACAGCGATAAACCATTATCGGATAGTTTGTTAAATGATTTGTTGGAAAAATCTTTTAGAGCGTCCAATACGGGCAATATGCAAACCTACAGCGTAATAGTAACGCGTAGCGAAGAAAAGAAAAAAGCCTTGGCACCTTTTCATTTTAATCAGCCCATGATTACGGGAGCGCCTGTAGTGCTAACGTTTTGTGCTGATTTTTACCGTTTTAGCCAATGGTGCAAGGCACGCAATGCCGAACCTTGCTACAACAACTTTTTATCGTTTATTTCGGCAACCATCGATGCTACCATTGTAGCTCAAACCTTTGCTATGTTGGCCGAAGAGGCAGGCTTGGGTATTTGCTATTTGGGAACCACCAATTACATGGCATCTGAAATAAGCGAGGTATTGGAACTGCCCGAATTGGTAGTGCCCATTACTACCATTACCGTAGGATATCCTGCCGAAACGCCTGCGCCAACCGACCGTTTGCCTGCATCGGGCCTTATTCATCAAGAAACATATAAAGAGGTAGATATTGATGCATTGTATGCCGAAAAAGAGGCGTTACCAACCATGCAACAGTTTGTAAAAGACAACAACAAAGAGACACTGGCACAGGTATTTACCGATATTCGATACAACAAAACCAACAACGAGGCCTTTTCTAAACGCCTTTGGCAAGCCCTTCAACAAGCGGGGTACGTGGAATAGTGGAGAGTTGAGCAAGGAGAGATAGAATGTCAATTAGTCAAAAGTCTAATGTCTAAAGTCTAAAGTCAATAATCGCCTACACGACTAAACGACTTAACAACTTAACACCGATTAGTCGATTAGTCGATTCACCAAAACACCAATAATAAATATGGAATTCAAACATTCAGTACCCGTACAATTGCGTTTTAACGACGTAGACGGATTAGGACACGTAAACAACTCGGTATATTTTAGTTTTTACGATTTAGGTAAAACAGAATACTTTAAAACCATCAACGGGGGAGTTATACCCACCGAAGTAGACATTGTAGTGGCGCATGCCGAAGTAGATTTTATTGCGCCTGTGTTTTTCACCGACGAAATTGCCGTTCAAACCATGGTAAGCGAAATTGGTAACAAAAGCTTTGAGCTGATGCAACGCATTATCGATACCAAGAACAACCTAGTAAAATGTCGCTGCAAAACCATCATGGTAGGTTTTGATTTTAAAAACAATTGTTCCATTCCTATTTCTGATGAGTGGCGCAATGCTATTTCGGCCTACGAAGGCGTTAGGTTTTAACTAGATTCAAGTAAAATCAATGAAATACGCCATCGATAAACAATTTGGTATTTGGCGCTATGCCCGCCAGCCGGTTATGGGTAAATGGTTCTTTAAATTGGGCGAAAAAATGGTAAATACCCAAAAGTATTTTAGTGCCATAAAAAATATACAAGTTACTAATATAGAGCACATAACGACCGGTGGCTATGCGTTAAAGTCATACTTAATAACCCCTCAACGTGTAACTTCTAATGCAGTTATATTGTATTTGCATGGCGGTGGTTTTTGTTTTAAAGGAAGCGATGCGCACGTGGTCAATGCGGTAAAATATGCCGAAGGAGTAGGGTGTAAGCTACTTTTTGTGGACTATAGATTGGCGCATAATCACCCGTATCCAACACCCGAAGAGGATTGTATTTTAATGTATAAATACCTGATAGACAACGCAAAAGAATTGGGTGTTTCTGCACAAAAAATTATTGTAGCAGGCGATTCGGCAGGTGGAAATTTAAGTTTGGGCGTATTTTATGCTGCTTGCAGACAAGGTTTGCCTAAACCTGCTGGATTGATGTTGATTTATCCGGTGGTGGATAATAAAATGCAGACAGCATCCATGAAACAATTTGTGGATACGCCCATGTGGCATGCCAAATTAAACCAGGCGATGTGGGATACGTATTTGCCTACAAAAGAAGCTGCTAATTTGTTTGCGCAAAACCATGTAGAAGCCAATCTATACGGAGCTTTTCCCAAAACTTACATAGAATCGGCTCAATTTGATTGTTTACGTGACGAAGCATTAGCGTTGGCCGATAAATTGCGACAAGCAGGTGTGGATGTTACCTTAAACCAAACACAAGGTACCATGCACGGTTACGATCAGGTAGATTGCCAAATTTCTCGTGATAATATTCAGAAGCGTATAGATTGGTTGGTATCATTGTAGCTCCTTAAAATCCGAAAATATCGTCGGGATAAAGATAAAAGGGTATATGATTAGGTACAAGGTAGAAAACGTTGTACCTATTTATTTTGAAATATTCTATTTTACATAATACTAATTATAGGACAAAGGCGTAACAAAAAATAAATAGCGTCTGAGATTTTAAAATTTGGAATTTTAAATTACCAATAGCGCTGTTTCTGCGTGGAAAACTAAATTCTGAGCGGTACTTGCAAAAAGAAGTTTGTTGAGCAACCAAATACGATTGGTTTTCTTTACCACCACCAAATCAATTCCTTTTTGATCTACGTAGAAATTTAATTCGCGAGCCTTGGACTGAACGGCTTCGATAAATTTAGGTTGTATGGTTGCTTTTGGATAGGCTTTTTGAGCCTTGTGCAGTAAGTCATCCATTTTTTGTTGCTTATTTTCGAACAACAGCTTTTGTTCAATTTCTTCTTTTTCAATGATGTGCAACAAATGAATGGTTCCTGTAAAATTTTGAAAGAATTGCATGGCCTTGTCAAAATTTTGCAAGTAATGACCACCTAAGCTGGTAGCAATGGCTATTTCGTTAATCTTATGAAGGGGTTTAAGAAAAATCTCGTTTGGAATGGCTAGTACAGGAACAGCAATTTGTTCCATCACCTCGGCCGTTATGCTGCCTATAAGGTCGTTTTGTTTTTGTTTTTTGTCGCGCGTACCCATAATTACCATTAAGGGTTTGAATTTTTTTACATAGCGTTTAATTTCGTCTTCTATGGTACCTTCTTTAAGGTGAAATTCAAACGATATGTCGGGCAAATTATTAGCAGCTATCTCGTTGATATATTGATTTTTAACACTATTAATTTGATCGGTTACTTCAGGTGCATTTTCTTTAGAAGTTACGTGCAAAAACAGCAAGGTGCATTGGTATCTGTTGGCGCAATTAAAGGCTACTTTGCCGGCTTGGTACGAATATTCCGAAAAACTAAAGGGTACTAATATGCAAGGTTTGTTTGTTTCCATAGTATTTTCAATAATCAACTATCACAAAAATAACGATTTAGAACGTAATTTTCCAAATAATTCTTGTAAATTCGCACCTTAATTAGAAAACACTTATCCCCTATTCCATTTTATGAAACCCATTAAGAACCTAGAATTAGCCAGTTATTGGATGCTACGTGTAGGAATTGTCTTCCTTTTTATTGCTATGTATGGCAAAAGCATCGGTAAATTTGACTACGATAACTATCGTTGGATCATCAACATGGTGTATTTGTGCTCATCGTTTAGTTTGTTTGTGGGTGGTTTTGTAAAAAAAACTACCGTTACCATTGTATCTGGACTTATTCTAGCCGCTATTTCTATTTATCAAATAATTCCTATTGTGGCCGATGGTAAAATCTCGTTTTTTGACCCTGCTTTGTTTCAATACATTATGTTAACCGGCATGGGTATGTTATTTGCTTCTGTTGGAAATAAATAATTATAACAAACCTGTTACAAAACCCGTTTGGAACTTATTTATTGATAGGAAAAGGCTTGTTTTTCATGATAATTCATAAAAAATTAAGTACCTTTGTTATTCAAATTGTAATTAACTTATAGAATTAAAATAATATGGCAAAAATTAAAGGCGCAGTAAGTGTGAACGTAGAGCGTTGCAAAGGATGCGAATTGTGCGTTGTAGCCTGCCCTACTCACGTTTTGGCAATGTCTAAACAAGTAAATGCCAAAGGTTATCGTTATGCTATGATGGCAAACGAAGATGCTTGCATTGGTTGTGCAAGTTGTGGCATTGTATGTCCTGATGGATGTATTTCAGTGTATAAAGTAAAAATTGATTAAGATATGGAAGAAGTAAGACTAATGAAAGGCAACGAAGCCTTGGCCGAAGCTGCTATCCGTTGTGGTTGCGATGGTTATTTTGGCTATCCTATTACTCCACAATCGGAAGTAATGGAAACCCTTATGCTACTAAAACCATGGGAAACCACTGGCATGGTAGTGATGCAAGCTGAAAGCGAAGTTGCTTCAATCAATATGGTATATGCCGGTGCTGGTTGTGGTAAAAAAGTAATGACTTCTACCTCGAGCCCTGGTTTTAGCTTGATGCAAGAAGGTGTATCGTATATTGCAGGTGCCGATATTCCTGCTTTGGTAGTAAACGTAATGCGTGGTGGTCCTGGTTTGGGTACCATTCAACCATCGCAAGCAGACTATTTCCAAACCGTAAAAGGTGGTGGTCATGGCGACTATCGTCAAATTACCTTGGCACCTGCCAGCGTACAAGAAATGGCCGATTTTGTAAGCCTTGGTTTTGATTTGGCATTCAAATACAACATTCTAAGCGTTATTTTGGCCGATGGTTTGATTGGTCAAATGATGGAAAAAGTGGTATTGCCACCCTATCAAGCGCGTCGTACCAACGAAGAAATTCGCAAAGAATGTCCATGGGCATCGATGGGTCGCACCGCCGATAGAAAACGCAACGTTATTACCTCGTTGGAGTTGGAACCTGGACCAATGGAAGCACGTAACTTGGCATTGCAAGAAAAATACCGCACCATCGAAGCCAACGAAGTTCGCTTTGAAAATGTAGGTTGCGACGATGCTGATTACTTGCTAATGGCATTCGGTTCGTCGGCACGTATTTGCCAAAAAGCCATCGAAATTGCTGCTGAACAAGGCATTAAATTAGGTCTTTTGCGTCCTATTACGTTGTGGCCTTTCTGCACCGAAGAAATTCAACGTCAATTATCGCACATCAAAGGTATTTTGTCGGTTGAATTCAATGCAGGTCAAATGGTAGAAGACATTCGTTTGGCTGTAGAAGGAAAAGTTCCTGTAGCACACTTTGGTCGTATGGGCGGTATCGTTCCTACTCCAGAAGAAGTGGTAGAAGCCGTTAAATCAAATTTTAATTTGTAAGATTATGACTGCACAAGATATTATCAAACCCGAAAACTTGGTATATAGCAAACCCAGTTTGTTAAACGACAATACCATGCACTACTGCCCTGGCTGTAGCCACGGTGTAGTTCATAAACTAATTGCCGAAGTAATTGAAGAAATGGGCATTATGGAAAAAACCGTAGGTGTATCGCCTGTAGGTTGTGCCGTATTTGCTTATAACTACATTGATATTGACTGGCAAGAAGCTGCTCACGGTCGTGCGCCTGCCATTGCTACCGCTATTAAACGTTTGTTGCCCGAACATTTGGTATTTACCTACCAAGGCGACGGTGACTTGGCTGCTATTGGTACAGCAGAAACCATTCACGCTGTAAACCGTGGCGATAACTTGGCCATGATTTTCATCAACAACGCTATTTACGGTATGACCGGTGGTCAAATGGCTCCTACTACTTTGGAAGGCATGAAAACCGCTACTTGTCCTTACGGTCGCGACCCTCAATTGAACGGTTACCACTTGCCTATTACCAACTTGGTAGCTCAATTGGAAGGTGCTCGTTACGTAACACGCCAAAGCGTTCATACCGCTGCAGCTGTACGCAAAGCTAAAGCTGCTATCCGCAAAGCAT
>JAZRBL010000110.1:0-9046 GCA_045635045.1 Candidatus Enterocola sp.
GGTTTCTGTAGCGTATGTACTGCTATAACCACTCATACCATCGCCACCTACCCAGAAGGTTTCAAATGGAGAACGTTTGTGAATGTTGTAGTAACCCAAGAAACCAAATTCGGCACGTCCCATCAATACCAATTTATTATCGGGTGTTAGAGGAACAAAAAAGCGCGATTTAAATTTAATTTTATAGTATTCAATCCAACGGTATTTGGTTTGTTGGTCTGCGTGTTCGTAATCAATGCCATCCCATGCCGAGTAAGGAGGCGTTAATGCCAACGATAACGAAATATCGCTACCTCTGCTAGGATAGATGGGTTGATTTAACGAGTTACGCGACAAGATAACAGACAAGTTAAAGTTGTTCGCCACCCCTGTATTCAATGCAAAATAATCCCAGTGGCTCAAATTGTAGTTAAGGTAGGCAATTTGACCATATAGGGTAAAGTAGTCGTCTGGCCAATTTAAACGAGTACCAATACCAGCGGTAATACCCAAGGTTTTGATGTACTTGTCAGGGTCGTAATCGTACGAATACCATGAGTTGTCAGAGTAGTAGTATTGACTATACGCAGAGCTATAGGTGCTACTAATACCCGATTGAATAGAGTAGTATGCCGAGAACGAGAACGTATTAGGACGTTTGCCCCCAAGCCAAGGTTCTGTAAACGATAAGCTATAGGCTTGGTAGTACATACCGTTGGTTTGAGCACTTAAGGTAAGTGTTTGCCCGTCGCCTTGTGGTAAAGGTCTGTATTTCTTAAAGTTAAATAGGTTCTTTAACGAGAAATTGGTAAATTTCAACTTCACGATACCTACAACCCCCGTTTGGCCCCAACCGGCAGAAAGTTCAATTTGGTCGTTACGTTTCGACTCCAATACGTAGGTTAAATCTACCGTGCCGTTTTCTGGGTCGGGTTCTGTACGAATATCCATTTTGCCAGGGTCGGTAGAGAAGTGTCCTGTGGCGGCCAATTCGCGCATCGAACGCATAATATCCGATTTGCTAAACAAGTCACCAGGTTTGGTTCGTAACTCGCGACGAACTACGTGCTCGTACAAATATTCACTACCTTCAATGTTTACGCGGTTAATGGTTGCCTGACGGCCTTCCATAATCCGTATTTCGAGGTCGATAGAGTCGCCTACGATGTTGGTTTCGTAGGGTTGCATGTTAAAGAACAAATACCCATTATCTAGGTAAAGGTTACTTACGCAATCTTCGTCTTCGTGTAAACGTTGGGTTAATTTCTTTTGGTTGTATACATCGCCCTTCTTAATTCCTAAAACCTGTTTTAAGTAGGCTGTAGTGTAAACGGTATTGCCTATCCAATTGATGTTTCTAAAGTAGTATCGCTTGCCTTCATCAATGGTAATGTATACGTTGACGTATTTGTCTTTATTTTTTTCTTTCGATGTATCGGGTCTTACACTGTCGGCAACAATATAGGCATCGCGGTATCCTAACTCGTTGTATTTTTCAATTAAAAGGTTCTTGTCGTTTTTGTATTCGGCAGGAATAAATTTTTTGTTTCTAAAAATATTTAGAATGTTGTTTCGGTCATTGGTTTTTTTCATGGCACGATCTAGTTTTTTGTCAGAAACTTGTTCGTTGCCAGTAAAATAGATATGGTTTACTTTAATTTTATTGCCTTTGTCAATATGGATATCCACAATGGTTTCTGCGCCGTCTTCTTCGCGGGGAACCACCGATACTTTGGCATAATAGTACCCTTTATCTAACCAATAATCTGTGATGTTCTTTTTAGCTTTGTCGATGAGGTAGGGGGTAATTTGCGATCCTTTGCTAAGACCCATGCACTTTTCAATCTCTTCTTTTTCTTTCTTTTTAGTGCCGGTAATGTTTATCTCGCTAATTTTAGGACGTTGGTCTAGGTGGATGTTTAGCCATACATTACCCTCTTGAATACCAGCAACTTCTAGTCGAACGTTGGTGAATAAACCTTGTTGCCAGAATCTTTTTACCACCTTGCTAGTAGCATCGCTGGGTATGGTAATCTTTTGACCAATTTTAAGCCCGGAGTAGCCAATTAGTACGTATTCGTCGTAGTTGTTATTACCAGAAATGGTTATTTCGGAGATAGTATACTCCTTAGGCGAATCATAGTCCACCTGTGGAAGTTCTTGGGCGAGTGTCATCATGGTGCCCAAAATAGAAAATACAACGAATAAAGCTAACTTTCTAAGAGACATACGTTTATTGGGTTACTTGTTCGCTTGTTTTACCAAAACGACGTTCTCTTGATTGATAATTGACGATGGCTTGATACAAATCTTCTTTGCGAAAATCGGGCCATAGTACCTCGGTAAAGTACAATTCAGTGTATGCAATTTGCCATAGTAAGAAGTTGCTAATTCTGTACTCGCCACTGGTTCTGATAAGTAACTCAGGATCAGGAATATTAGCAGTGGTAAGGTAGCTATTGATGGTGTTTTCGTCAATGTTAGCAGCAGTTAGTTTGCCGTTTTGACCATCGTTTACCATCTTGCGAATGGCTTCTGTTAACTCCCAACGTGAAGAATAACTAAGGGCAAGCACTAAATGAAGTCCCGTGTTGTTGGCGGTTTGCTCAATGCATTGTTGTAACCTGCTTGCGGTTTCTTTGGGCATACGCGATGTATCACCAATGGTAAGCAGCTTTACGTTATTTTTAGCCAGTGTAGGGGTTTCTGCCTCGATGGTTTTGACCAATAGATTCATTAACGCATCTACTTCTTCTTTGGGACGATTCCAGTTTTCGGTAGAAAAAGCATATAGGGTTAGGTAGTTAATACCCAGTTCTGCTGCAGCTTCGGTAGTTTCGCGTACCGATGTTACCCCATTTTCGTGACCAAAAATACGTAGGTTGCCCATTTTTTTAGCACATCTTCCATTGCCGTCCATAATGATGGCGATGTGTTTGGGTAATCGGTTTTTATCAATTAATTCTTTGTATTGGCTCATGCGTTAACGGCAATATTTGTTTGTGTCAAATAAATTGAACGTAATGTATATGTTAGCAATCGAATAGAAATCGGTATCAAAGAATCCCACATTGGGTACTTGGTACGGATTATCTAAAACCTTGTTGTTGGCATTGGTGACGTCAAAATTATCGATGAACAATTTATGAATGGTCCATTCTAAACCCAGTGTCCATCTGCGATTAATGCGCCATTTACCACCGATGCCAATGGGAATGCTTACTTTGTATGCATTGTCGCCCGAATAGATGTCGGTATAGGTGGTTAGTCCTACGCCAAGCAAAATGTATGGGGTAGCTTGGTAGCGTGCTTTGTAATATTTAGATTCACCAATGTCAAAAAAGTTGAATTCTACAGTGGCGTCTGCATCTACAAAACCACGCTGAAACTCTGCGTACGCTTGGCCGTTGGGGAAAGTGTATCCAAAGTCGCGTGTGTCGCCTTGTACTACCGCATAGCGTACCGATGCTTTTACGGCCCATCGGGTATCAATGTTGTATCGATACAATATACCTGCAGACCATCCCGGACGCTGAAAAGGTGTTGAATGGTTGGCATCACCTAGATAAAACGCTGTACCGCCCGATAGTCCTAATTCGTGGTTGTATGCAGCTTGCATACTGCCTAAATTACAAGACAAGCATACAATCACAAGCCATAGGAACTTGTGTTGCTTAAAAAAATGAGTCATAAGTTAGTGGTAGAAAGCGTAAAAATCCTTATATGAATGTCCTCCATCGTCTTTATCTTGCAAAGATAATCATTATCTTTTGTTTTTGTAGAATAGATTTTAAATATAGTAGTCTTTTTTGTTGTAAAATTTATTAAAAATAGTTAGTGATGAGTATAAAAAAAGAGGATACAGCCGTATCCTCTTTTTTAGTGTCATATGATGACTAGTATTCCCATAAATCTTGTTCAAAGTTTATTATGTTTGTTTTGATGCGTTCTTGCTCTTTGTGCATCTCGTCTGCGTTATGGCAGTACTGCAAAATGTTGCGGTTCATGATGCCTGATTCTTTGAAGATGTAGCTACCAAAACGACGTTTAATAAATAAATCGTCCATGGTTTCGCGCGCACCATTGTTTCTGTTTGAAATTAGTGCTTCTTGTTGAGCTAGGTAAGGACGCAAATCGTCATAAGGAACCCAGAATAGGGGACGTTTTTGCAAACCTAGTTCGTAATCTTCTATGTACCAGATAGGGCACAACGCAATTAAACGTACAGTAAAGACTGAATTGTGTTTATCAAAATACCATACTTCTTTTGCGTAGTATTTTAATACTTCGCGGTTAGGTATGTTACTTTCGTCAATTTCAGCGCTTAGTGTGTCACCTGTAATAGAGTCTGTTTTAACGGTTAAAAGAATGTTACTTGCTTTTATCCATTCGTTAAAGTCAACACGTTGGTCTTCGGTGAAAACCTCTTTACCATCAATATAGTTATAGGCTCTAATCTTACCCTCTTCAAATAGTCTGAAAATAGAGGTGAATAAGCTTTGACGATTATCGCTGGCTTCTTCGGGGAAATACAACGGATAGTTCATCTTCTCACGAAGGTCGATGATGCGATATACTGCTTGTTGCCAAACAACATCGTCTGCTCTTGGGTTGTTGTACTCAATAGGTTTTCTTTCCTCTAGTGATATACTTGTAGGAAGATTAGTTATAGGATCACCTGCATCGCCAAAAAACGGTTTGTCTGTTTCTTGTGCGTTAGCCAATATAGGTAACACTAAAAATAGCCCGAAAGTCAGAATTCGATTAAACACTTTCATAGTTAGTTTTAATTTACAGTTACGTCAATAGCGGGTAGTGTTCTTGTAATTCCGTCAGGGCCGACAGCTCTAATACGAGAAATAAAGAATTTTTTACCCTTAGTCATACGCTGCATGGTTTGTTTTTGTTGCGCGGTAAATTCGGCAGAGTTAGATACTTGTTCAATAGAGTTACCCATGGTGTCAAAGTAGGTTAGTGCATAGCCTACAACACGGTATCTAACATCCAAGTCTGCATCAGGCAACTCGGCACGAATACCAGGAGCGCTAATCAAGTTTCCTTTAGCAATAGGTTTACCTTGACCTTTGTATCTTTGTTCACGACCTTCTGCTTTGTAAGAAATGTAAGCAACTGGGTCTGGTAATGCTTTTACACGGAATTCTTTTCTACCAATGCTTTGAACTTTACCATCAGCCATTTTAGCCGAAACAGATACTACGCAAGGAGTACCTACTTTGCGAGGTTTAACCGACCAACCTTTAGCAGTACGTGATACGTCTGCATTGGTAATGTTCAATGAAATGTTTTGAGCAGGAACACCAGGAACAGATGCACTGATAGGGTTTTGAATACCTGCATAGAATACATTCATCATATCGGCCGAGATAATAGCGGTAGGTTCGCCTACGATGTAAGAGCTTGCGAATTCGTAAGGTTGGATGCTACCATCACCTCTTGGCAATTCAATCACACCAGAGAAATCAAAGCTACCGGTGCTAGGACATGGAACCTCGTAATCTTCGCCTTCAATTACTTGACCGTTTACGGTAATTTTAGGACGTTTGGTAGAGTCGACAGCTGCCAAAATAATGCGTGCTTTATAAGTGTCTCCACGGTTGATATACGAAGAAACGGGAATAACAGCAGCGGTAATTTTGTTAACACGGAAGTCGCTAGCGTCCACTTGGTTTTTCAAGTAACCAACTACTTCAGATTCAGTGTAACGTAAGTCAGTTTGAATCTTGGTTAGCAAAGTAATACATGCAGATACAGGCATTGAGCTAAAACGAGCAGTTTCCCACGATTGTGGATCGCCGTTTACAATGCGGTCTTCTGTATTAAAGGTTTCCATAATAGCAGCTACTTTTGCGCTATCTTTTTTTACCAATTCTGCCATGTTTTTAGCATATGTGTTGATGTTTCCTTTTAGGATGACACCTCTTTGCTCTTTTTGTGGTTTGGTAGAATCCAATGTAATTTGCGCACCTACGTCAGTGTTGTCTTTGCTTTGTAGGTTGTGATAGTCGCCAGTTTCGCCGTCAGCAGCTATAGCCATATCTATTTTTAGCTGCTCAATTTCGTCATACAAGGCTTGTGTTTGTTTTTGTACCTCTACGGCTTTGTCCATCCATTCGCCCACTTTTTGTGGGTTTTGAGATCTCAAATCTTCAAATTGTTCATACAAAGATTTGTTTTTAACTTCAGCACTATGTAGGGTTTTGTTGAGGCTGTCTTGTACAAGGGTGAATCCGTTGAGTACGTCGGTAGAAACGTTCAATGCAAGCATTGCCGTTAGTACGATGTACATCATACTGATCATCTTCTGCCTCGGTGTTTCCGGACAATTTGCTGCACTCATATTCTTGTGTTAGTCTTTACAATGAATAAATCTAGATTATACTCTCGCACCAAATGCGTTCAACATGTTGCCATAAACATTGTTCAAGCTGCTAACTTGTTGAGTAAGTTTGGTTGCTTGATCTTTGAAGGCGATGGTTTCTGCAGAAGCAGCGTCCATAGCAGTTTGGATTTTCTTCAAGTTGTCGTTTACGTCGTTTACGATACCAGCTTGTTCGCTGATCGATTTAACTTGCATTTCGTAGCTTGCGTTGATAGCTGAAAGGTTTTTGGTAATACCTTGCATTTCGGTCATATAGCCTTTAGCGTCAGCAGCAACGTTCGACATGCTTTCTGCTACGGTTTTATAAGAAGCGAACAACGAGTCAGAAGAAGATTTCAAGCTAGCTTGAGTAGCAGCAAATGCACCAATAGCGTCAGAAGCAGCGTTCATGTTGCGAGCGTAGTTGCTAGAAGCAGATACGGCAGCAGTTACGTCAGAAATTTGTGCAGCTGTTTCGCTCAATTTGCGAATGCCTTCGTTTAGTTTTTGTACATCGCTTTCAGACAATTTGCCAGCTTGAGCGATGTCGTCGATAGAGTTGCCAGATTTAGCAGATGGAGCAGCGGCTGGAGCCATACCACCCATAATAGGACCGCCTTCACCACCTTCTAGTTGTGGGAAAACCAAATCCCAGTGGTATTCTTTGTGTGGATCTTCGAATGCAGAAAGTGCAAACAAGATAGCTTCAGTACCCATACCGATGGTAAGAACGACACTTGCACCAGGAAGGTGAAGGATTTTAAATAAAGCACCCACGATTACGATGGCAGCACCAAAACCGTATGCGTAGCCAACTAATTTTTTGCCTTTAGGACTGCTTAAAAAACTTTCTTTTGCCATTTTTCTAAATGATTTTAAGATTAATGTATTTAATTTTGATAGTTTGCTCCAATAATACTACGTACGCAACGGAAGCCAATGTACGAACGTGTTTCTGTTTGGTATTCGTAGGTGCGTGCACCGCATTGTAGGTACAAACCTATGTCTTTCCAAGAACCACCACGAATTACTTTGCGTTTCATGATTTCGGGGTCGTTCGATTTAGTATTGTAGTTGTAGCTTGGGTTCAAGTCGTTTACAAAGCTATAGTTAGATTCGTGGTAAGCAGACGAAGTCCATTCTGCAACGTTACCAGACATGTCGTACAAACCATAATCGTTAGGAGGGAAAGAACCAACTTTGGCTGCGATCATGTATCCGTCTACAGTGTAGTTGCCGTGCATAGGTTTAAAGTTACCTAAGAAGCAACCTTTTGCGGTACGGATATAAGTACCACCCCAAGGGTACATAGATAATTGACGACCACCACGTGCTGCGTATTCCCATTCAGATTCGGTTGGTAGACGATAGTCTTGTACAATAGGTTGTCCGTTTCTGATTTGAGCAGCGTTGTAGTATTGAGTACGCCAGTGACAGAAAGCGCTTGCTTGTTCCCAGCTTACACCTACTACAGGATAGTCACCATAACCATCGTGGTAGAAGTACATTTTCATGTATGGTTCGTTGTATGCGTAGGTAAAGTCGCGAATCCAGCACAACGTATCAGGATAAATGTTGATAATGCGAGATGAGATAAAGTCACGACGGCTACGTAGTTCTACAAACATGGTTTTGTTAACGATGTGACCATTTTCGTCGATGTACGAAGTGTCTTTTTTAACCATTACGTCTGCGCTGTCTTTGCCTTGTCCAAGTTGTGACAAATCGCTTTCGTAGCGGCCTTTATTGTTATTGAATTTGTTGCGTTTAAGAGCAGCTTGGTTGTAGTCAATCCACAAGTATTTGTAGTTAAGCAATTGGCCGTTTAGTTCAACACCTGCAGAAGCCAATGTTTCTTCGGGTGCATAGAACATAGAGTCGATTGCTTTTGCTTGTGCTTCGGTGCTAGGTTTGGTCCATGGAATATCTTCGTTCCAGTTGATTTTTGGACGTCTAGCTGCATCTTCTTCTGTTTTTGCAAAAGCAGGACGGTTGCTATCTTTGTACAAAACAGCACCTTTGTGTGAATCCTCGCTTTCGCTTTCGTAAGGAAGGTCTTTTTTACGTTTGTCTACAAACGCAGATTGTTCCCAACCTGGATCTTCTTCTTCGGCAGTAATGATTTTTTCGCGTGTAATTGAGTCGCGTACCCAATATACGAATTGTTTGTACTCGCGGTTGGTGATTTCAGTTTCATCCATCCAGAATGCGTCAATAGAAACCACTTTTGATTGAGTAGAAGAGGCCCAAGTAGCATCTTGGTCGTTTAGGCCCATAGTAAATGAACCTTGTTTGATAAACACCATTCCGTAGGGGTTAGGTTCTGACCATGCAGTTCCTTCAACGCCTACTAATTCTCCGCTACCTGAGTTGCTGCAACTCGCTAAGACTAAAGTCGCCAATAAAGGTAAAAGTAACTTTCTCATTGTTAATTTAAGGTTGTACTTATAAGTATCTTATGCTTTTATATTTATTTTTCTTTGATAAATCAACGTTAAAACTATACGATAGCGTGACTTCGTGCGATCCTGCCGAATTGATAAGGCTAGATGTGGGCAAATCGAACGAGTAGGCAATGTTTAAACCATTCAGTACTCGAATGCCAGCCATAAAAACTACTGCACCATCAATTCTATATCGTAATCCGCCCCAATATCGCTCCTTGTATTCTAAGTTGGCGTTGGCAAT
>JAZRBL010000111.1:0-3169 GCA_045635045.1 Candidatus Enterocola sp.
AGGGGCAATACTTGGTGCTTTGCCGAGTCGCGTTTCATGTTTTCGCACATGCGCTCGTACACTTGGTGTTTATGTTCGGCCGTACGCATATCAATTAAGTCGATAATGACAATACCGCCCATATCGCGCAAACGAAGCTGATGAGCTATTTCGTCAACCGCTGCCATATTCACCTCAAAGGCATTTTCTTCTTGCAAATTGCTCGACTTGTTGCGGGTTCCGCTGTTAACATCAATCACATGCAAGGCCTCGGTGTGCTCTATTACCAAATAAGCACCTTTTCTAAAGGGCACAATCCGGCCAAACGACGACTTTATCTGTTTGGTTAAATTGTAGACATCAAAAATAGGCAGTTCGTCGTCGTAATATTTTACAATCGAAGTGCGTGAGGGTTCAATTAACGACACATACGATTTTAGGGCCTCGTAGACATCCCTATCGTTTACTACAATTTGGTCGTAATTGGGATTAAAATGATCGCGCAAAATGGCTTCCGCCCTACCTATTTCTTCTACTACCAACGAGGGAACTTGTTTGGCGCGTTGTAAGGCATGCAAGGCTTCTTCCCAACGATGAATTAGCACGTGCAATTCGTTTACCAATTCTTCTTGCGATTTGCCTTCGGCCACCGTGCGAACAATTACACCGTAGTTAGCCGGTTTAACTTGTTGGATGATTTTTTTTAGTCGGAAACGCTCCTCGTTAGATTGTATTTTTTGCGAAATGGATACCTTTTGTCCAAAGGGCAACAAAACCAATCCCCTGCCTGCCAACGAGATTTCGGCAGTGAGTCGAGGGCCTTTGGTAGAAATGGGTTCTTTCACCACTTGCACCAACACTTCTTTGCCCCCTACCAAATAATCGGTTATTTGCCCATCTTTAGGCAATTCTTCGGCAGGGTGCACCTTATTCATATTAGGTGCTTTTTTGGGGTTGTTGCGCAAGTTAGTAACAAACTGTTGCGACGCGTTAAATTGAATGCCTAAATCTAGATAATGCAAGAAAGCATCTTTTTCGTAGCCTACGTCTACAAATGCCGCATTCAAACCAGGCATTATCTTTTTTACTTTTGCCAAATAAATATTCCCTACAGAGAAAGACGCTTCGCGGCTCTCTTTGCAGAACTCTACCAAACGACCATCCTCTGTTAAAGCAATGGCAATTTGCTCGGGGGTTACATTTAAAATTAACTTACTTTCCACGTAGTATTAGAATACCTATTGACACCTACATACAGAAAAGAACAAACTTAGCGAAAATTTAAGTTTGTTCTTTCTATTTCTGTTAAAAAACTCAGAAATTATTTTTTCTTTTTGTGACGATCTTTTCTAAGTCTTTTTTTACGTTTGTGAGTAGACATTTTATGTCTTTTTCTTTTCTTTCCGCTTGGCATAGTTGTATGTATTAAGTTTGTTTATAATTATGCGTTTTTAACTGCTTCTACAAAAGTTTTAGCAGGTTTAAAAGAAGGAATGTTGTGAGCAGGAATGGTAATGGTAATATTTTTAGAAATATTACGTGCCACTTTTTGCTTTCTTTCTTTTACAATAAAGCTACCAAAACCACGCAAATAAACATTCTCATTAGCCGACAAAGAATTTTTAACTTGCGCCATAAATCCTTCTACCACTTTAAGAACATCTTCTTTATCGATGCCTGTTTGGCTAGCAATTTCGTTTACAATTTCAGCTTTTGTCATATTATGTATTTTTTTATCAGTTATTTACACACAAATTTCCGTTTTTACAAACAGAGTGCAAATATAGTGTTTTTCTTTATAACTACCACAATTTCAATAAAGAAAAATTATTTTTTTTCAAATTCGATATTTTACTGTACTTTTACATCATCAGACGCATTATAAAGATGAATATAAGTTCCCTATTATTAACATGGTATCAAGAAAATAAACGGTTTTTGCCTTGGCGCGAAACCACCGATGCTTATACCATTTGGGTATCCGAAATTATCTTACAACAAACCCGTGTTGTACAGGGAATGGACTATTTTTACCGCTTTACGCAAGCCTTCCCTACCGTCAAACACCTAGCAGAGGCATCAGAAACCGACGTATTGCGCCTATGGCAAGGATTGGGCTACTATTCTAGGGCACGCAATATGCACAAAACGGCAAAAATAGTGGTAGAACAACACAACGGTATTTTCCCAACACAATACAATGTTTTACTATCGCTACCCGGCATTGGAGCCTACACGGCAGCTGCTATCGCCTCGTTTAGCAGCAACGCACCCTACGCTGTGGTAGACGGCAATGTATACCGGGTTTTAGCGCGCATTTTTGGCATCGACACCCCTATTGATAGTACCGAAGGGAAAAAGTTATTTAGCCGATTGGCACAAGAACATGTAGACAAAGTAGAACCAGCACAATACAACCAAGCCATGATGGATTTTGGCGCCATACAATGCACGCCACAATCGCCCCGATGCGAGGTTTGCCCCTTTGCCGAGCAATGCGAAGCCTATCGAACACACCAAACAGCCATTTTGCCCATTAAAAGCAAAAAGACCGCACAACGCAAACGATGCTTTTGGTACCTAGACATTTGGAACGACAACTACACCTACCTTGGGCAACGTACTCAAAAGGACATTTGGCAGGGATTATACGAGCCACTACTTATCGAAGCACCTTTATCGGAACTAGAAATACTTCAGCACCCCACCGTTCAGGCTCTCCAAGGCCATGTTGTATGCATTTCGCCTGTATACAAGCATGTATTGAGCCACCAAATTATAGAGGCTCGATTTGTAAAAATACACATCGCACAAGAAAGCAAAGTTTTAGAGTCGCTACAAAAAATAAGCGATACGGAATTAAGCAATTATCCCGTATCGCGTTTAATCGATAAATATCGTAAAGCGTAAAGCGCTTCTTAATAAATAATCAGTTTACGTACTTGTACACCGTCGGCTGTATATACTTTTAATAGATAGGTACCTGCTGTAGCATGAAGTTGCAAGGCGGTAGCTTCGCCGACAAAACCTTCTATTACTTTGCCCGACAAATCGCACAACTCTACTTTTTCTACTGCTGCTTGCGATGCAATTTGCACATTACCACGTGTTGGATTAGGGAATACACTCAATTCTTCGTCTTGTTGTTCGGTTACACCTACATGACCAAATTGGGTATCCAACCAAGACA
>JAZRBL010000112.1:0-2061 GCA_045635045.1 Candidatus Enterocola sp.
ATCAGTTTTAGGCCATTAGCGTGACATTCGTCGGCTAATTTTTTATAATCATCGTTGGTACCTAAACGAGGGTCGACGCTATAGTAATTGCCTGTCGCATAGTGGTGATACGAGTATGCATCGTCGTCGTTGTCAAAGAAAGGAGTAATCCACAAGGCAGTACAGCCTAAATCGGCAATGTAAGGGACTTTGCTAATAACCCCTTCTAAGTCGCCACCATGACGCTCACCTAAATTGCTACGATTAATACCTTGTTTATATCCCTTTACTTGGTCGTTTTTGTAGTTGCCGTTAACAAAACGGTCGGGCATTAGCAAGTAAACAGCGTCGCTCGCATCAAAACTAGTACGTTGTGCTGAGTTTTCTTTGCGCGCTTTTAGTTCGTATTTGCAAGATGCGTATTTTTTTCCATCCTTTTTAAAGATAAGATTCATCTTTCCTGGTTGGGTGCTAGGGTCAATGTTGACATACACAAACAAGTAATTAGGGTTGTCTGTTTTTACTTGGCGAGTAATGGTAACGCCAGGATAGTTAACAGAGGCTTCGCACAATCCCATGTTTTTTCCGTGTACACTTAATTGCAGTTCGGAATTTTGCATGCCTACCCACCAATACAGTGGTTCAAGGTGTTCAATTTTGCAGTTGGCGGCCATGAGCAATGATGTGGCGCAACTAAAAATCAAAAAGAGTAATGTTTTTTTCATATAATTTGTGATTCTATAATTTGCGAGTAGATTCTCTTACAATTAGGTTGGTTCTAATAACGCTATGCGAAACCTCTTTTCTGTCGTTGCCGCCCTCTATGCGGTTTAAGAGCATCTTGCATGCTTCAACTCCCATGGCATAACCATTTTGTTCTACAGTAGTAAGCGATGGGTCCGATACTTTGGCCACTTTCCCGTCACCGAATCCACAAACTTGAATATCTTCGGGCACCGACAAACCTTTGCGTTTTGCAGCATATAATACGCCCGATGCGGTTTCGTCGTTAATGGCAAAGAAAGCATCTGGTTGTAACGTGTCAATAAGTCCAGGAACCATTTCTATGGCCTTGTCGCGCGAATCGCATTCCACTATAAGCGAATCATCTGGTTGGATTTTGTAGGTACGAAGAGCGTCTAAGTATCCGTTTATTCTGTTTTTGGAAATTTCCATATTGGTAGGAGCAGATAAGAAAGCGATGCGTTTGCTGCCAGTCTTGATAAGGTGTTCTACAGCTTTATAAGCTCCTGTATAATCGTCTACAACTACACGGTCTGTTTTAAGTCCGGGGCAAATGCGGTCAAAAAATACCAGTGGAATATCGTCTTCAATTAATTCTTTGTAATGGTCGTAATTGACGGCGTTTTTAGAAAGTGAGGCCAATACACCGCATACATGTGCCGACTGCAATGTGTGTATGCTTTTTACCTCTTTCTCGTAGTCTTCTGACGATTGGCATACAATCACAGAAAAACCTCTTGCGTTAGCCGTGTCTTCGATGCCTGTGAAAACAGACGAAAAGAAGTGATGCACCATTTCGGGAACAATAACGCCAATGATGTTGGTGCGTTTCATTTTCAAACTTAATGCAATGGCATTGGGTTTGTAATGATGCTCTTTTGCATACTTGTTTACCGCTTCTTTAGTGGTCTTGCTGATGTCGGGATGATCTTGCAATGCGCGCGATACAGTTGATGCCGAAATGTTAAGAGCTTTAGCAATATCCTTAATTGTAATTTGTGCTTTCATAGGCATTAAAATCTAGAAATTAGGACGTAAAAAGGCAAAGGTATTTTATTTTTTGCGAAACACAAAGAAAAGGGTGCTATTTTTTATTGCAAACGATGCAAAAGTATTTGTAGCGCGTTTTATTTTTATCGACAAAGCGGCGAGTAGAGGGCTGAGTAAAAGACAGATAAAAGTGTTAATTTTTAACATTTGGATCTAAAAACACCCCAGCGCTATAAAAAAAGAGAAAAAGAGATGGCTTTATTGTAAAAAAAGGTTTATATTTGTACGTTCATTGCATAGTGTCTATTACCGACAAGCGGCGTTTTGGCCCTATATAAGGTGTATTTG
>JAZRBL010000113.1:0-3417 GCA_045635045.1 Candidatus Enterocola sp.
TTTGTTCGTTACCTACCACATAAATCATTTTATTGATAGGATAATCATTAAAGCGCAAAGCTGCAGTACCAATATCTTGGGTCATGTACACCGATGTACCATCGGCACGCAACAACAATTTTTGATCCAAACCTTGGTCGGTCATATCGGCCCAAACCGAACCGTCTTCTTTGGTAAAGAACAAACCTTTGGCCAAGCCTTCGTTTACTTTTTCTTTACCTACCAAATAAGTATCCGATTCGTAGTAGATTTTGTCAAAATCAACACCCATGCGTTTGTAGGTTTCGTCAAATCCGTCGTATACCCATTGGTTCATGGTTTGCCATAGGTTACGTACCTCAGCATCACCTGCTTCCCATTTGCGCAACATTTCTTGCGCTTCTAGCATCAAAGGAGCGTTTTTCTTGGCGTCGTCTTCGCTCATACCTTGCTCCATAAGCTCTTTGATCTCGGCTTTATAGGCTTTGTCGAACGCTACGTAGTAGTCGCCTACCAAGTGGTCGCCTTTTTTGCCTACAGAAGCAGGAGTAGCACCTTGGCCAAATTTTTGCCAAGCCAACATCGACTTGCAAATGTGTATACCACGGTCGTTTACAATGTTGGTTTTTACCACTTTATAGCCATTGGCTTTCATAATTTCGGCCAAGCTATAGCCCAACAAGTTGTTACGAATGTGGCCCAAGTGCAAAGGTTTATTGGTATTGGGCGACGAGTATTCAATCATCACCAAAGGCGATTGGTCGGTTATAGGTACCAAACCATAGTTAGCATCGGCATCTACCTTGCGCAAGGTATCCAACCACGAACCTTGTTGCAACACAATGTTCAAAAAGCCGTTAATCACGTTAACATCGGCTACAATCGACACATTTTCTTTTAAATAGTCGCCAATTTCTTGTGCGGTTTGCGCTGGATTTTTGCGCGACAATTTAAGCAAGGGGAAAGTTACCAAAGTCCAATCGCCCACAAATTCTTTTTTGGTTTTTTGCAGGGTAATTTGCAACTCGGCAGGAGCTGTCCCGTATAATTTTTCGACACCTGCTATAATAGCGTCTTTAAGTTGTTTCTCCATGAAATGTTAGCTATTTTATAATAGGCTGCAAAGATAATAAAAATATTGACTAATCGACTCAACGACTCAACGACTCAACAACTTCTTATCGATTAATTTTGTCGCTGAGTTCGGCACCGGCCTTAAATTTTACTACTTTTTTAGACTCGATGGTCATTTTTTCTTGGGTCGATGGGTTTACACCTTCGCGAGCAGCACGTTCTACCACCTGAAAAGCGCCAAAACCAACCAATGCCACTTTATCGCCATTTTTAAGGGCTTTAGACACCGATTTGATAAAACCATCCAAGGCTTTTTTGGCCATCACTTTGCTTATGCCGGCATTCATTGCCATAGCATCAATTAATTCTGATTTGTTCATGTTATGCTAATTTTATAGGTTATTTATTTACGCCACCGTGTAATTTAGACAGTCGCTCTTCTCTGTCCACTACCTCTTTGGCTTTTTTAGTATACAAAATAAGGCGCAACGATTGTCCGTAGCTAAAGTAATTAATCATCCAGTTAAAGAAGACAATAAACTTGTTTCTAACGCCCAATATAGAACGCAAATGCACAAACAGCCACATTACCCAAGCTATAAATCCACCCATCTTCATGCCCGCAAACTCGGCAACGGCCTTGTTACGGCCCACCGTAGCCATGGTACCTAAGTTTTTATAGCGGAAAGGCTTCATGGGTTGGCCTTTTTCTAGGCGTTTTAGGTTAGCTGCCAACAAATTTCCTTGCTGAATGGCTACTTGGGCTAATTGTGGGTGTCCCCCTTTCCAATCAGCATCTCCATCGGGCATAATGCATTGGTCGCCAATACTATACAATCCATCCAAGCCTTCTACTTGGTTAAATTCATTTACCACTATTCGGCCACCACGTCCCAACTTATCGTCCGCTACATTTTCTATTTTTTGCGCCGTAACCCCTGTTACCCAAATAAACGTGCGAGTAGCAATGGTGCTTCCGTCGTTGATATACACCGTATGGTCTTTGTAATCGGTTACGCGTTGGTTCAACAACACATTCACCCCCATCCTGCGCAAATATTTTAACACATTGGCCGATGATTGCTCGCTCATAGCCGCCAACAACCTAGGTTGCGACTCAATGAGGTAAATATTCATCAAACTATTGGGCATATCGGGATAATCCTTGGGCAACACAAAGTTTTTCATTTCCGATAATGCTCCGGCTATTTCTACGCCCGTTGCCCCACCGCCTACAATTACTACATTGAGTAGTTCTTGCCTTTCTTGGGGATTAGAGCACGTATTAGCGCGTTCAAAATTAGCTAGCAAGGCATTGCGCAAACTCATCGATTCCGACAAGGTTTTCATCGGGATAGAGGCCGCCTCTATGGCTGCATTGCCAAAAAAGTTAGTAGTTGTACCTGCTGCTAGCACCAAATAATCGTACGATAGCTTTCCAATAGAGGTTTGAATGATTTTTTCGTCGGGCAAAATACGAATCACCTCTGCCATTCTAAAATAGAAATCTTTGCGACGCTGAAACAAACGTCTAAACGGAAAAGCAATGCTACTAGGCTCTATACCAGACGATGCCACCTGATAAATAAGCGGTGGAAACTGATGATAGTTGTTTTTATCTACCAACACCACCTGAAAGTTAGCGTTTTTGAGTTTTTGCGCCAATTTAAGACCGCCAAAACCACCGCCCACTATCACTACACGTTTCTTATCCGATTTAGGTACATTACAACTCATATTTTTTGCATTTAAGAGCTAACAAAGATAGTAAATTAAGAACAGTTAAGAAAGTTTCGTTAGGCTTTTGAAATAAAAAAATAGTATATTTGCACTTGAAAATAGCCTATATATGAACAACTACCAACCAATCAACCCTAATTTTCCGCCCGTCGTTAAAAACCTTATCATTATTAACGTATTGGCGTGGGCTGCTAGCATGACCCTACCCAAATTTGGCATTGATTTAGTAGATCTTTTGGGTTTACATTATTGGGAGTCAGAAAAGTTCAATGCCGTTCAATTGATTACCTACATGTTCTTGCACGATACCTCTAGTATATCGCACTTATTTTTCAATATGTTTGGTATCTGGATGTTTGGCAAAAACATTGAACTCTATTGGGGCCCTAAAAAATTCCTGATTTTTTACTTTGTAAGCGGCATAGGTGCTGCCATTGTACAAGAATTGGTATGGATGTACAGCTTACAACCTGCTGTAGAGGCATTTAACCAATATGCCAGCACCAAAGACATTCATGTACTAATGCCCTACCTCAACAACCTAACCGAGTACACCCACATCCCCATGAGCCAACTTTGGCAAATAAAAGAGATGATGTTGGCTGCTCCCGTAACCGTAGGAGC
>JAZRBL010000114.1:0-24574 GCA_045635045.1 Candidatus Enterocola sp.
TCGTACACCTACCTTGGCGGCCGCATGGCATGGGTACAAGGTACACCCGTTGCCATGAACGACCTACACGATGTGAATGTATGGGCATCGTACCAAGCCCTAGACTGGCTAAACGTATTTGTTGAAGGTAAAAACCTTGCCAACATCCAATCGGATACCTATTACGGCTACCGTAGCTTTGGTATCAACGCCATGGCCGGCGTTACCTTTAGTTTTTAGTTGCGGATGAATCAAGCACACTATCTAGGGCAAACGGGCGAAGAAGCGGCCCTTAACTACCTTAAAGACAACGGGTATAGCATTCGCCAGCAGAACTGGCGCTACCGCCGCATAGAGCTAGACATTATAGCCGAAACGGCGCAGTATTTGGTGGTGGTAGAGGTTAAAAGCAGGCGCAATACCTTGTTTAAAGATCCTTTTGAGGCGGTAGATTACGCCAAGATGCGTCGCATGGTGATGGCGGCACATGCCTATGTGTTGCGTTATGGCATCAACAAAGAGGTGCGCTTTGACATCATCGAGGTGGTGTCTACGGCCAACGGCTTTACCATAAACCACATCCCCGACGCCTTCGTACCACCCGTAGAATAGATTGTTTAGTCGTTTATACGATTCAACGAATATTGTAATTCTGTAAAAAAATACGTACTTTTGCCACCACTAACTATCAATTTCTTATTGAATTATGAAAATAGATAAAAAGCTGCCTTTGCTTATCTTTAGATGTGTAGCGTTGGGCTTGGGACTAGGAACGGTAACCTTGTTGGGCATGAAAAAAATAGCGGTAAACGAAGCTGTTTATTTGTTGGGATTGGCGGTAACTTGTTTGGCGGCTTGTTCGTTGGGCGAAAGTTCAGAAAAAGATAAAAAATAAGCGGTAGCAACTAGGTTTATGGCAAAAAAATCGTCCAAAATAAAGGTCAATATGCGCGAAAAGATGGTGCGTAAAAACCGCATCAGCTTTTTGTTGAACGATAAAGAGATGGATGCTGTAAACCGCTACGTAAAACGCTATCGCGTGCAAAATAAATCGCGTTTTTACCGCGAAACCCTTATTAGGGCTATTTTAAAACAGTTTGACGAGGACGCTCCTACGCTTTTTGATTAGCCATGAACGACGACGTTTTATTCATGAAACAAGCCCTGCTAGAGGCGCAAAAGGCTTTTGATGCCGACGAGGTGCCCATTGGTGCCGTGGTGGTAGCGGGCGGAAAAGTGATAGGGCGTGGGCATAACCTTACCGAAACCCTAAACGATGCCACAGCGCATGCCGAAATAATAGCCATGACGGCGGCTATGAGCGATTTAGGAGCCAAATACCTGCCCGATTGTACGGTGTATGTAACGGTAGAACCTTGTGTAATGTGTGCAGGGGCTATGTATTGGGCCAAAATAGCCCGCTTGGTGTACGGTGCTAGCGAAGAGAAATACGGCTTTACAGCCAAGGCACCTACTTCGCTTCATCCTAAAACCGAAGTAGTATCGGGCGTAATGCAACAAGAGTGCGCCCAACTGATGAAAGATTTTTTTAAAGCAAAACGATAATGGATTTTATTGAAGAACTAACCTGGAGGGGTATGATCCACTCCATGATGCCTGGAACCGAAGAACAATTGGCCAAAGAAATGACCACGGCTTATCTAGGCATTGACCCTACTGCCGACTCGTTGCACATAGGTCACTTGGTAGGGGTAATGATGTTGCGCCATTTTCAACGTTGTGGCCACAAGCCCTTGGCGTTGGTAGGCGGTGCTACCGGTATGATTGGCGACCCATCGGGCAAAAGTGCCGAACGTAACTTGCTAGATGAGGCAACCCTTCGTCACAACCAAGCTTGTATCAAAGAACAATTGTCTAAATTCTTAGATTTTGATAGCGATGCCCCCAACGCAGCCGAAATGGTAAACAACTACGATTGGATGAAAGAATTTTCTTTCTTGGCGTTTATTCGCGACATTGGTAAACACATCACTGTAAACTACATGATGGCCAAAGATTCGGTTAAAAAACGTCTTTCTGCCGAATCGAGCGTAGGTATGTCGTTTACCGAGTTTACCTATCAATTGGTGCAAGGTTACGACTTTATGCACCTATACGAAAGCAAAAACTGCCGTTTGCAATTGGGTGGTTCGGACCAATGGGGTCACATCACTACCGGTACCGAGCTTATTCGTCGTAAACTAGGTGGCGAAGCTTTTGCGCTTACTTGTCCACTTATTACCAAAGCCGATGGTGGTAAATTTGGCAAAACCGAAAGCGGTAACGTATGGTTGTCGCGCAACTATACCACTCCTTACAAATTCTACCAATTCTGGTTGAACGTAAGCGATGCCGATGCCGAAAAATACATCAAAATCTTTACCTTCTTAAGCAAAGAAGAAGTAGAGGAATTGGTGGCTCAACATGCCGAAGCTCCTCACTTGCGCCTATTGCAAAAACGTTTGGCCAAAGAAATTACCATCATGGTACACTCCGAACAAGACTACGAAATGGCTGTAGAAGCCTCTAACATCTTGTTTGGTAACGCTACTTCAGAAGCATTGAAAAAAATTGACGAGGCTACCTTGCTTTCTGTATTTGAAGGGGTTCCTCAATTTGAAGTAAGCAAAGAAGTTATTGGTAGCAAATTAATGGAAGTTTTAACCGACAAAGCAGCTGTATTTGCTTCAAAAGGCGAAATGCGCAAATTGATTCAAAACGGTGGTTTTGCTATCAACAAAGAAAAATGTGCCGATACCGAAGCTATCCTATCGGCCGATATGCTACTAGATGGCAAGTATTTGTTGGTGCAAAAGGGTAAAAAGAATTATTTCTTGTTAACCTTTGCATAGTAAATAACCCTTTATTATCGATTAGTCAAAAAAATCTCGCAAAAGCGAGATTTTTTTTATAAAACCTTTGGTAATTCAAAAAAACGCATTACCTTTGCAGTCGCAAACCAAGCGATTGCCTCATGGTGTAATGGTAGCACTACAGATTTTGGTTCTGCCTGTCGAGGTTCGAATCCTCGTGAGGCAACACATCGCGGAGTGGAGCAGTGGTAGCTCGCTGGGCTCATAACCCAGAGGTCAGTGGTTCGATCCCGCTCTCCGCAACCTTAGCAACCCAATCGGGTTGCTTTTTTTATGTCTATCTCCCCGCGTTTCGGTCGTAAACTCCTAACTTCTAACTTTTTTCGATTAGTCGATTAGTCGATTAGTCAAAAAAATATTATTTTTACTCAACACGTTGTGTTTCGTGAAGATAGGAGGCGCCTCGGCAAAAGCAAAATCTGCAATTTTGCCATAATGTTCATCTGTAGGCATAAATAAGCAAGCTTCTTATTCCTACAGCTGAACATCATACAAAAAACGCGAGCGTTTTTTGCTTTTGCGCTCGGCTTTCGCTATCTTTGTCGTTTAGATTCAAAATACTTTTATGAGCAACCTAAGATTCCAAGTCGTAAGCGAGGCATTTAAGAAAAAACCCCTTGCTGTAACGCCACAAGACGTGGCAACATCTACTTACTATGGCAAAAACGTGTTTGGCCGTGCCCAAATGGCACAGTATTTGTCGCAGCAAGTAATGCAGCAAATTTGCGCCTCTATTGATAATGGCGAGCCTTTGGGCAGAGAAATTGCCGACGACGTGGCCGAAGGTATGAAAAAATGGGCCATGGATATGGGAGCTACTCACTATACCCACTGGTTCCAACCCCTTACAGAGGGCACAGCAGAAAAGCACGACTCGTTTATTGAGTACAAAGGTGCTCCTGGTGGTGAAATTATCGAAAAATTCTCGGGCAAAATCTTGATTCAACAAGAACCCGATGCGTCTAGTTTCCCTAACGGAGGTATTCGCAATACCTTCGAGGCACGTGGTTATACTGCATGGGACCCTTCGTCGCCTGCTTTTGTGGTAGACGATACCTTGTGTATTCCTACGGTGTTTGTATCGTACACCGGCGAGGCGCTAGACTATAAAACCCCTATTTTAAAATCCATTCATGCGGTAAACAAGGCAGCTACTGCTGTTTGCCAATATTTCGATTCGTCGGTTAAAAAGGTAACTTCTTTTTTGGGTTGGGAACAAGAATATTTCTTGGTAGACGAAGGCTTGTATGCCGCTCGTCCCGACTTGTTATTGACGGGTCGTACCTTGTTGGGCCACGAATCGGCTAAAAACCAACAGCTAGAAGATCACTATTTTGGTGCTATTCCTGCGCGTGTTCAAGCCTTTATGAAAGAGCTAGAATACGAAGCTTACAAATACGCTATTCCTTGCAAAACCCGTCACAACGAGGTTGCGCCTAACCAATTTGAAATTGCGCCTATCTTTGGCGAAACCAACTTGGCTATTGATCAAAACTTGCTGATGATGTCGCTTATGAACCGCATTGCCCGCAAGCATGGTTTCCGTGTATTGTTGCACGAAAAACCTTTTGCTGGCATTAACGGATCGGGCAAGCACTGCAACTGGTCGTTGGGCACCGATACGGGTGTAGGCTTGTTTACCCCTGGTAAAACAGCTGCAGAAAATTTGCAGTTCATTACTTTCTTGGTAAACGCGCTTATGGCCGTGTACAAAAATAATGCCTTGCTAAAAGCCTCTATCATGACGGCGCAAAACGCTCATCGTTTGGGTGCCAACGAAGCGCCTCCTGCCATTATTTCGGCTTTCTTGGGGTCGCAATTAACGGCTGTTTTAGACAAACTAGAAAACAGCAGTAGCGAAGAGGCTATTTTGCTAGACGATAAGAAAAAAATGCACCTAGGGGTGGCGCACATTCCAGAAGTGTTGCTAGACAATACAGACCGTAACCGTACCTCGCCTTTTGCCTTTACCGGCAATCGCTTTGAGTTCCGCGCGGTAGGTTCGTCTGCCAACTGTGCATCGGCTATGATTGCGCTCAATGCCGTTATGGCCGACCAATTAATGGAGTTTAAGGCATCGGTGGATGCTAAAGTAGCCAATGGACAAAGCACGCAAAGTGCTATCTTTGAAGTGCTGAAAGAATACATCAAAGCCTCTAAGGCCATTCGTTTTGATGGCAATGGTTACAGCGATGCTTGGAAACAAGAAGCCAAAGGTCGTGGTTTGGACTGCATTAACAGCGTTCCACTTATTTACGATGCCTATACTGAGGCCGATACAGTAGCTATGTTTGCACGCACCGGGGTGTTTACCGAAAAAGAACTAGAAGCGCGTAACGAGGTAAAATGGGATACTTATACCAAGAAAATTCAAATTGAGGCCCGTATTTTAGGCGATTTGTCGCTTAACCACATCATCCCTGTGGCTACTCGTTACCAATCGGTATTGCTAGACAGTGTTTACAAAATGCAGCAAGTGTACAGTGTGGAATTGGCTGCAGAATTGTCTAAACACAACAAAGACCTTATTGAACGTTTGGCCAACCACATATCGCAAATTACCAAGGCCGTTGATGGCATGGTAAGTGCTCGTAAAAAAGCCAATGTAATAGAAAGCGAACGCGAAAAAGCCTTGGCCTACGAAAGTACTGTGCTTCCTTTCTTTGATACCATTCGCTATCACGCCGACGAATTGGAGCTGATTGTGGACGACGAGCTTTGGTCGTTGCCTAAATACCGCGAAATGCTATTCATTAGGTAACGATTGTTTTAGGATATAAAAAGGGGCTGACGCTGGTCAGCCCCTTTGCTTTATGTAAGGTATCATTTAAAAGTTTTGCTCTTTAAACCATTTTTGTAGGTCTTCGCTATCCAATTGAAGTTGGCGCGCCAAGCTGTCGGGTGTGTCAAAATGAGCTTCGTCGCGTACATACTCCAAAAACTCTACGCGCAATTTGCGGTGGTAAATGTCGCCCGAAAAATTAAACAAGTGAACCTCGATGCTTTTGGCTACAGCGCGGGTTACAAAAGTAGGACGCTCGCCAATGTAAAGCATGCCGTTGTAAATGGTATCGTCGTTTTCTAAGGTGCAACGTACTGCGTATACGCCGTGTTTAGGCAACAGCTTGCGTACGTCGTTAATGGCAATGTTGGCGGTAGGAAAACCAATGGTTCTGCCTACTTTTTGTCCCGATACAACGGTGCCACAAATAAAGTAGGGGTAACCTAGGTAGTTGTTGGCTTGTTTTATTTGGCCATCTACCAAGTTTTTTCTTACTAGCGACGAGCTAACGTTGTGATCGTTCATTTGGAAAGGATCGGCTTTCTCTACTGCTACGCCGTGTTTTTCGCCCAATTGTTTGTAGTAGTCGTAACCGTTTTCGCGGTCGTTACCAAAGTGATGGTCGTAACCTACTAACAAATATTTAGTCTGAAGAATTTCTACCAAATAGTGTTGCATAAAGTAGCGAGACGATAACTCAAACAAATCTTTGGTAGCGTCTAGTACAATGCATACGTCAATGCCGTATTGCTCCAAAAGGGCAATGCGTTCGTTCGATATGGTAAGTAGTTTGGGAACGTAACTAGCACCCAAGGTTTCGCGAGGGTGTTTGGCAAATGTAATAACCACCGATTGTAAGCCGCGTGCTTGGGCTTGTTGGGTTAATTGTTGAAGCAAGGTGGCGTGACCTTTGTGCACACCATCAAAAAAACCAATGGCAACAGCCGAGTCTTTGGCTTCGTATTGCTTAAAATTTGTGATAACTTTCATAATGACTGCGAATGTACAAAAAGGAAAACGAATTACCAAAGAAAATAGGTAATAATAAAAACAAAAACCGCCAACATGTCGTTAGCGGTTTTTAGGTGGGCCCACTTGGACTTGAACCAAGGACCTGCGGGTTATGAGTCCGATGCTCTAACCGACTGAGCTATGAGCCCGTTGCTAAAAGCACTGCAAAGATATAAAAAAAATGAGAATTGAGAAATTTTGTTCGTTGTTTTTCTATACAGACGCTTGTCAATGGTCATAATAAACCCTAAAATTTGTGCTACTTGTAAGGATTTATTGTACATTTGTAAATTGTATTATCTGTATGTATAGTATGAACCGCGGAAATAACATAAGTTTTTTACAACGACTTCGCATGCGATATAAAATATCGGTGCTCAATGAGAATACGCTCGAAGAGGTGGTTCATTGGCGGGTAACGGCTGTGCGTTTTATATTTTGGGTGACAGCCACTTTGTTGCTTATCTTGGCGTTGTTCTCGTTTCTTATTTTTGCCACACCCTTGCGGCATTTACTACCCGAGAATGTAGATGTGGGTTTGCGTAAAGAGGTGGTAAGGCAAGCCATTGTAATCGACTCGTTAACAGAAGAGGTAAGTTTGCGTCAAACCTACATCAGTACGTTTCACGATGTGGTAATGGGCAATATTACCATTGCCGATACAACGCTTTTATCCGACTCCTTATTGGCGCACAAGCGCGACGAAAAATTACTGGAAAAATCAGAAAAAGAGGCGCTGTTTTGCCAACAATACGAGCAAACCGAAAAATACAACCTAGTTTCTGATGTAACCGATCAAACACCCAATAATATGGTGTTTATCAAACCCGTAAAAGGTATTGTGCAAGAACCTTTCTCTAAGGTAAAAAACCATTTGGGAGTCGATATCAGAACCGAATCTGCCACGGCTGTTTTGTCTGTATACAAAGGGGTTGTTTTAAGTGCGGGCTACAATCCGCAAGAAGGGTACATTGTGCAAGTTATCCACCCCAATAACTATATCTCCGTGTACAAAGGGGCCGAAATGGTGTTCAAAAAATCGGGCGATATTGTAAAAACAGGCGAGGTAATTGCTGCCATGGGCGAACAAAACGATAATGTACTTCACGTTGAATTATGGAGTGGCATGAAAGCATTAGATCCCACTCAATACTTTACTTTAGAATGAGAAAAATAGCCATATTAGGATCAACAGGTTCCATTGGAACGCAGGCGCTAGAGGTAATAGCTGCCAATCCTCAGTTGTTTGAGTTATTTGCCATAACAGGGCATAGCAACGTTGCGTTGTTGGCCCAGCAAGCACGTCAGTTTAGACCCAATATGGTCATCATCACCGACGATAGCAAGTACCTCCAATTAAAAGAAAGCATCAGCGATTTAGACGACGTAAAAGTATTTGCTGGTATGCAGTCGGTGTGCGATATGGTAGCCATGTCGTCGGTCGATATGGTACTAACCTCTATGGTAGGGTATGCTGGATTGCAACCCACCATTGCAGCAGTTAAGGCGGGTAAAACCATAGCTCTGGCCAACAAAGAAACCTTGGTGGTGGCTGGCGAGTTGATTTGCTCGTTGGCAGCCCAGTATAAGAGCGCTATTTTGCCCGTCGATTCAGAACACTCTGCTATTTTTCAATGTTTGGCAGGCGAGCAAGATAAAAGCATCGAAAAACTATTGCTCACGGCATCGGGTGGTCCCTTCCGTACCTTCAGCCTAGAGCAGTTAGCACACGTAACCAAAGCCGATGCGCTTAAACACCCCAATTGGGATATGGGTGCCAAAATTACCATCGACTCGGCTAGTATGATGAACAAGGGCTTTGAAGTAATAGAAGCCAAATGGTTATTTGGTGTGCAAAAAGAGCAAATAGAGGTGGTGGTACACCCCCAAAGTATTGTACACTCTATGGTGCAATTTACCGATGGCTCGGTAAAAGCTCAATTGGGTATGCCCGATATGCGCTTGCCCATTCAGTATGCCTTTGGTTACCCCAATCGCTTGCCCAATACTTACGACAGGGTAGATTTTTCGCAAATTGGCACGCTTACCTTCGAGAAACCCGATACCCATCGCTTTAGAAATTTGGCCTTTGCTTACGATGCTATGGACAAGGGTGGTAACCTACCTTGTACTCTAAACGCTGCCAACGAGGTAGTGGTAAAAGCCTTTTTGCAAGACAAAATAGGCTTCCTTCAAATGAGCGATGTAATTGAGTGGGCCATGCAAACCTTGCCTTTTATAGCTTCTCCTACCTATCAAGATTATGTAGAAACCGACACCCATGTAAGACGCATGGTAGAAGAAAAGATTCGCTAAAATTATGATTCAAATACTGCAATTTGTTGGAGCGTTATCGCTCATGGTTATATTACACGAAATGGGCCATTACATAGCAGCCCGTATTTTTGGTGTTCGTGTAGAAAAATTCTATTTGTTTTTTAATCCAGGTTTTACCCTTTTCAAGTATACATCTAAGAAAAGTGGTACCGAATACGGCATTGGTTGGTTGCCTTTTGGTGGGTATGTCAAATTATCGGGCATGATAGATGAATCGCTCGATACCCAGCAAATGCAAAAAGAACCTGCCCCTTACGAGTTTCGTGCCAAACCCGCTTGGCAACGCCTTATTATTATGGCGGGCGGTGTGTTTATGAACTTCTTAACGGCCGTTATTGTGTATGCCATGTTGCTTTTTGCGTACGGCAAAGAGTACGTAGCTTTAGACGATGCAAGATACGGCATGGCGTTTTCTGAAGTGGCACAAAAACACGGTTTTGCCGATGGTGATAAACTGCTAATGGCCGATGGTGAAAAACTAGAGGCGCTAGATTATGAAACCATGCATGCCATCTTAAATGCCAAAGAAGTAAAGGTATTGCGTGGCGAAGACACCGTACTGATTGCAATCGATGAACAGTTGCAACTAGATTTGGTGGCAACGCAAACAGGCTTTGCTTCGTTCCGTTGTCCGTTTGTGGTAAAAAAGGTGATGGATATGAGCCCTGCTCAAGTGGCAGGTTTGCAAGAGGGCGATAGTGTAGTAGCCATGAATGGCATTACGGTGATTACGCACCAAGATGCCAACGGTGTATTAAAGTCGAACAAATTAACGCCCATTACCATCGAATACGTCAGAAAGGGTAATGTGTATACTACCACAGCCACCCCCGACTCGGAAGGTATGTTAGGGGTGTATCTAACACCTTATTTTGAGTTGCTTCCACTTACCAAGGTAGAATACGGTTTCTTTGAATCTTTCCCCTTGGGATTGGCAGAAGGAACTCAAATGTTTACCAGCTATGCCGACGATTTTAAAATTGTCTTTACCCCAGAGGGAGCTAGCAGCATTGGAGGTTTTGGAACCTTGGCAGGATTGTTCCCCAATGTGTTCTCGGCACAATATTTCTGGACATTTGTTGCCTATCTTTCGGTGGTGCTGGCCTTTATGAACCTACTTCCCATACCCGGCTTGGACGGCGGGCATATTCTGTTCTTGCTCATTGAATGCATTCGTCGCAAACCTCTTAGCCAAAAGTTCATGGTCAATGCCCAAATTGTGGGTATGATTCTTCTATTTGGTTTGCTTATTTACGCCAACGGCATGGACCTCTTCCGCTGGCTCAAGTAGTAAACTACTCTTCTTTGTGCAGGTATGCTTCGCTGGGAAGGCTTTCGTTGTGAAGACGGTCTAGCGATGTTACAACATATTGCAAACATAACGGTTGGATGCCCTCGCCCTGTGGTAGAGGGCATTCTTGTTTGGAGGTAATGCACCAAAGTTTGCTCATGTCGGTAATGTCAATGGGTAGCGAAGGGTCAAAAACATATACCGCATAATAACGTGCTTTATCTTCTTCTTTTTTACCCTGTTTGATGTCCCATTTGAGTAGAGGTTCGTTGCCCATTAAATCCATGTAAACACGGTGGGGTGTATTGGGAGCAATGCTGTCAATGTTGCTAAATTGGGGTGCAAAGGCAGGTTGGGTATAGTACAGTGTGGTAAGCGAATCGCGCATGCCGTTTTTATTGGTAAGCAAGTTGTCGCCCGCAAAAAAGCAGTTGCCTCCAATACGATTGTCGTTTAGGGTCAAATTCAATTTTTGCTGAATTTGGTTAACACACCTATCTACGTTTTGTCCAATATACAATTGTGTATTGGCACCCTTGTTCTCTTTCCACCAATCAAGTAGGGTAGTGTAATTGGCAGTAGGATGCCCAATTTCCCAGTATAGTTGGGGAATAACGTAGTCAATCCACCCCTCGTTAATCCACAATTGGGTGTCGGCATACAAGTCGTCGTAGTTAGAAAGTCCGTTGGTGTCACTTCCCTTTTCGTATTGCGACTTATTGCGGTAAATACCAAAAGGGCTGATACCAAATCGTACCCATGGTTTGTGTGCTTTAATGGTGTCGTTAATGCTTCTTATTAGGGTATTAACATTGTTTCTACGCCAGTCTGCTAGGTCGTTAAGGGCATCAAACCCATCGGTTTTGGCAAAACGTTTATACGTGTCGATGTCTTGAAATTTAAGCCCTTTTAGTGGATAGGGGTAGAAGTAATCGTCCATGTGCACACCGTCTACGTCGTATCGGGTTACAATGTCTTTTACCACATTTACAATGTGTTCCCTATTTTGTGGAAAACCGGGGTTAAACAACAATTGGTTGCCGTACGATACGTATAGGTACCTGCCTTGGTAGTATCGGTTATCGTCCGATAATTTGTTCTTTTTGTTGGTGTTGGCTCGGTAGGGGTTTATCCAGGCATGAAACTCCATGCAACGTTGGTGGCACTCTTCTATTAAAAAGGCCATGGGGTCAAAATTGCCTTCGGGGGCTTGTCCTTGTGTGCCTGTTAAAAAACGGCTCCAAGGTTCTAGTTCAGATTGGTAGAGGGCATCACCTTCGGGTCTTACTTGGTATACAATGGTATTGATGCCCATGGCTTGATAAGCATCCAATTGTTGCACCAACGTGTCTTTTAGTTGTTCCACGCTTAGGTTGCGGTAGTAACTGTTGTAGGCTGTAGGAATCCATACCCCCCTAAACTCGTGTTTTGGAGGTTGGTTTTGTGCCCACAAGGCCATGCAAGCTACCATTAATATCCATAAAAACCCTATTCGTTTCATACTTTAAACTCCTAACTCCTAACTCCTAACTCCTAACTCCTCTATTGCTTTGTTTAGGCGGCGCAATGTTTCTTCTTTGCCAATGGTAGCGGTAATGTCAAACATATGAGGGCCTTTTCCTTCACCCACAATACACAAACGGAACGCATTCATAATGTTTCCCATGTGCAAGCCATTTTCGGTAATCCATGCCATTACCACTTGTTCGCTGTTGGCAGCACTAAAGTCTTCTATGCCCTCTAGTACGCCACACAAGGCTAGCATGTCGTCTTTTGATGTGGCTTTCCAACGTTTTTGCACGGTTTTTGCATCGTACTCGGTAGGAGCCTCAAAGAAGAATTTAATTTGTGCCCAAAAATCGCTAATAAAATTGCAACGCACTTTGGTCATACCTACAATGCTTGCCAAGGTTTGTAGATTGGTTTCAATGCCTTTTTCTTGCAAGGTAGGCATCAAAAGGGTGGCTAATTCCTCGTCGCTTTTTCTAATAAGGTATTCGTGGTTGAACCATTTGCCTTTTTCGTAATCGAATTTAGCACCGCTTTTGCTAACGCGTTCTAGTGAGAAAGCTTCGATCAATTCGTCCATCAAGAAAAACTCTTGGTCGGTTTCGGCATGCCATCCCAATAGCGCCAAGAAGTTGACAACGGCTTCTGGAAAATAGCCTGCTTCGCGGTAACCCGACGATTTGTCGCCCGTTTTAGGGTCAATCCAATCCAAGGGGAATACAGGGAAACCCAAGCGGTCGCCATCGCGTTTGCTTAGTTTGCCGTTGCCGTCGGGTTTTAGTAGCAAAGGCAAGTGCGCAAATTGTGGCATGCTATCTGCCCAACCTAGGTATTGGTACAACAATACGTGCAAGGGAGCAGAGGGCAACCATTCTTCACCCCTAATAACGTGCGAAATTTCCATCAAATGGTCGTCTACAATGTTGGCCATGTGATAGGTAGGCAAGTTATCGGCCGATTTATACAACACTTTATCGTCCAAAATAGACGAGTTGATTACCACTTTGCCTCTAATAAGGTCGTTGACGGTAATGTCTATGCCGGGCTCAATTTTAATACGTACTACGTACACTTCGCCTGCTGCAATGCGTGCTTCTACCTCTTCTTTAGGAAGGGTAAGCGAGTTTTTCATCATGCCGCGGGTTTGGGCATCGTACTGGAAGTTGGGTATTTCTTGGCGTTTAGCGTCCAATTCGGCAGGGGTATCAAAGGCAATGTATGCCAAGCCATCGTTCAATAGCTGATCTACGTACTGACGATAAATGGCTTTGCGTTCGCTTTGACGGCAGGTAGCTAAACCATCTGCGCCAATACCTTCGTCAAATTTTATGCCTAACCAGTTAAGCGATTCAATGATGTAAGCTTCTGCTCCAGGAACAAAGCGCCCAGAGTCGGTATCTTCAATACGTAAAATCATTTTACCACCTTGTTTCTTGGCAAAAAGGTAGTTGTAAAGTGCGGTACGAACACCTCCAATGTGTAGCGCACCTGTGGGGCTGGGGGCAAAACGCACCCTTACGTTAGTGTTACTCATGTAATTTATATTAGTTTGTTTTCAATTTCGTTTTCTTCTAGGTTAACCGATAGCAGTTTCCCATTGGGAGCATAAGTGGTGTCTTGGCAATTGGCCAATTGTTCTACCATTAGCTTCATTTCCATCTCGGTAAGCTCTTTGCCTGCTTTGATGGCCGATTTTTCTGCCAAAGTTTGCGCCATCCACTCTTTTTGTTGTGTTTTGCTGGCCGATGGGTTGGTTTGCAACAGCTCCATGGTATCTAACACGGTTTGCACAGGATTGTTGTCGCCCAAGCCTTCGGGAATGGCTGTAATTTGGTAGGCAGTTTTGCCAAAAGGTTCAAATTCAAATCCCAAAGCCGTTAAATCTTCGCTTACTTGTGTAAACAAACTATTTTCTTGTGCCGATAGCTCCAATACTTCTGGAAACAATAGGGGCATGCTATAGCGCTGCGCTTGTTGCATACGTTTTAGGTACTGTTCAAACAGAATGCGTGTATGCAAGCGGTGTTGATGAAATACCCGAATGGCGGTTTCGGTTAGTACCACCACGTATTTCTTTTTCCATTGCATTACCTTGTATTCGGCTGGGGTTGGGGCAAGCAACTGGGTTTCGACGTCCCAAGTAGGATTGCTGGGAGTTGTCGCTGTGGGGGCCTCTTGTCCCTCTTCTGCAGTAAAGGTAAAAGGATTGTTTTTTTGTTGGTACAAATTTTCCCAACGGTCCGATGGCTTTTTAGAGGTATAACCACTGCTTTTAAAGGGGTTATACGTGGGGTCAAAGGTTACCTTGGGTGTTTGTGGCTTGTCCAAACTTGCCGTTTGTATGGCAGGAATAAACGGAGCATCGTCTTGGTCAAAATCGATGGTAGGAATGGAATTGGAT
Organism: Candidatus Enterocola sp.; assembly: GCA_045635045.1. Classification (GTDB taxonomy): domain Bacteria; phylum Bacteroidota; class Bacteroidia; order Bacteroidales; family Paludibacteraceae; genus Enterocola. The sequence goes on from JAZRBL010000114.1 coordinate 14,184, forward strand.
TTTCCCAAGGTTTCGCGCACTACGGCCGATAAAATGGGGAAAATGGCTTTTTCATCTTCAAAACGCACTTCGGTTTTGGTAGGGTGGATGTTTACATCTATTTTACTAGGGTCTACGTCAAAGTAGATAAAATAGGGAGCTCTGGCATCGCTGGGTATTAGCTTTTCGTAAGCCATCTGAATGGCTTTGTTAAAATAAGGGTGCTGAATGTACCTTTTATTCACAAAAAAGAATTGCGTAGCCCCTCGTTTAATAGCGGCTTCGGGCGCCCCTACGTAACCACTAATGGTACCCAATATGGTTTCTACTTGTACCGATAGCAATTTTCCGTCTAGCTTTTTGCCAAATAGCGACAAAATGCGTTTGTGGGTATTTTCGGGCAGTAGTTGGTAAATAACTTGCCCATTATGATGAAGCGAAAACTGCAAAGTAGGATGCGCCAAGGTAATTTGCTCCACTACTTGTAAAATGTTTCTAAATTCGCTCTCGTTCGATTTTAAAAATTTGCGGCGCGCTGGAATGTTGTAAAACAAATCGCGCACAGCAATATTGGTGCCTTTGCTGCAACCAATCAACTCTTGGCTCTCTAAGGTTCCGCCCGATAGGCATACGCACGATCCTAGTTCGTCTTGTTCTCGTTTGGTGCGAAGCTCTACGTGTGCTACGGCAGCAATAGATGCCAATGCCTCGCCCCTAAATCCCATGGTCGATAGGTTAAACAAGTCTTCGGCTTGGCGTATTTTAGAGGTGGCGTGGGGCAAAAAGGCAGTAACGGCATCGTCGGCAGACATGCCGATGCCGTTATCGATTACTTGAATAAGGGTTCTACCCGCATCTTTAATGTGTATGTCTATTTGGGTACTACCGGCGTCAATGGCGTTTTCTACCAATTCTTTTACTACCGATGCGGGGCGTTGTACCACCTCGCCAGCGGCAATCTGATTGGCAACTACCTCGGGCAGTACCTGTATACAGCGATTATCCGACATAATTGTTGTAAAGCATGTAGGCAACAAAGAAAAGAATGGCAATAATCACACTTAAACGTAGTTTTTCATTTTTACGCTCTTTTGCTCCTTCTATTTGTTGCGTAAACTTCCCACGAATACGTTGTTCGTATCCGGTCTTTTTTTCTTTTTTTTCGTTTTCCAGTCCCAACTCTTTGCGTACTCGTTCTTCCGAATCGGCCAAACGTTCTTTGTGCTCATCGTAGTAACGAGGTTTTAGCTGAAAAGATTTGGGCTTGCGTTGATTAAAAAAAGGTAGGTGTATTCCCATGGTTTAGTCTTTAATTTCTACCCAAACAGGGCAATGATCTGAATGTACTACCTCTTGCATAATGCCAGCGCCCACCAATCGGTGTTGCAAGGGTTCCGATACCAAATGGTAGTCGATGCGCCATCCCGCATTGCGCTTGCGTGCTCCCATGCGATAGGTCCACCAACTGTATTGTTCGGCGCGGCTATCAAATGCTCTAAACGAGTCAATCATGCCCGTTCCAATAAATTGGGTAAGCCACTCGCGTTCTTCGGGCAAGAAACCCGATACTCCCACTTGACGTTCGGGGTGGTTAATATCTATGGGGGTGTGCGCAATGTTGTAGTCGCCACAAACCACTACATTCGGTCTTTCTGCTCTTAGTTGGGTAATGAATTGTTCAAAATCGGCCAAAAACTCCATTTTAAATGTTTGGCGAACATCGCCCGTGGTGCCCGATGGAATGTATACGCAAACAACGGTAATATCGCCAAAGTCGGCACGAATCACCCTGCCTTCGCAGTCGTATTTTTCGTTTTGCATACCATAATACACGGCATCGGGTTGTCTTTTGGTTAAGATACCTACGCCGCTGTAGCCTTTCTTCTCGGCCGATTCAAAGTAGCCTTGGTAACCCATCTCTTCAAACAAAGCTTGGGGTATTTGGTCCAATTGTGCTTTGGTTTCTTGTAGGCAAAGTACATCGGGGCTTTCTTGTGCCATCCAGTCGGCCAATCCTTTTCCCAAGGCAGCACGAATGCCATTAACGTTGTACGACAATATTCTCATCTTATTTGGTATGGTATTGTTTTACCTTTTTAAATAGGTTCGATGCAAATACTAAATTATTAAGGTGCTCGTTGTTCGACTCAAAGATAGAGTCTTTGTCTCCTTCCCACGATTTTTCGCCTTGGTGAATGAACAAAATTTTATCGCCAATTTCCATTACCGAGTTCATGTCGTGTGTGTTCACAATGGTGGTAATGTTGTTTTCGCGTGTAATTTCTTGAATCAATTGGTCGATGGTAAGCGATGTTTTGGGGTCCAAACCCGAGTTGGGCTCGTCGCAAAACAAGTAGGTTGGTTCCAATACAATGGCACGGGCAATAGCCGCACGTTTTTGCATACCCCCACTAATTTCGGATGGATACAACTTGGCAGCATGATCAAGCCCTACGCGCTCTAAGCAAAACTTAACGCGTTTTTCCCACTCGTCGCGGCTTTTATCAGAAAACATTTCCAAGGGGAAACGCACGTTTTCTTCTACCGTCATGGAGTCAAAAAGTGCCGATCCCTGAAACAACATACCTATTTCTTGACGCAAAGCGGTCATTTCTTTGTTGCTAAGTTGGGTAATGTCGCGTCCGTCGTATAAGATTTTACCTTGGTCTACTTGGTGTATACCAATAAGGCTTTTCATTAGCACGGTTTTACCCGAACCACTTTGACCAATAATTAAGTTGGTTTTTCCCGATTCAAAGGTAGCCGAGATGCCTTTTAAAACCGTTTTATCGTGAAACGATTTGACAATATTTTGAACTTCTATCATACCAGTAACAAATCGGTTAAAATTACATTTAATAATAAGATAATAATACTGCTGTTTACAACAGCGTTGGTACTGGCTTTACCCACGTCTAGTGCACCGCCGTATGCGTAGTAACCATAGTACGAAGATACCGACGAAATAACAAATCCAAAAAACAACGATTTGATAATTGAGTAGGTGACGTAGTAGGGGTTAAAGGCGTACTGAATACCCATAATGTATTTAGCGGGCGATATAATGCCCGAAAAACTAATAAGGTAACCGCCTAAAATGCCCACAAACATACTAAAGATAACCAACACGGGAATGATGCTTACCATACCCAAAATTTTAGGTAAAATAAGGTAGTTGGGTGCATTCACTCCCATAATTTTAAGGGCATCAATTTGTTCGGTAATGCGCATGGTGCCAATTTCGGAGGCAATGTTAGAACCTACTTTACCTGCCAAAATAAGGCATAAAATGGTAGAAGAGAATTCTAGTAGCAACGTATCGCGCGTGGTTAAGCCCGTTACGTAGGCAGGAAGCAAGGGGTTTTCTGTATTCAGCACCATTTGCATGGTAATTACGGCGCCAATAAATATCGATATAATAATAACAATACCCAACGAGTCAATGCCTAGTTTTTCAATTTCTTTAATGTATTGTTTGCCAAGTAGACGCCAACGTTGAGGTCTCTTAAAAACCTCTTTCATCAGTTCGGCATATCGGCCAACGTGTTCCAAAATATTCATAATTTTACAGTTTAAAGTGGGGGCAAAAGTAATAAAAATAGGCGAACTCTTGCCTTACTGTATCCATATTTTCTCGGTATGGCGGCTGCCGTCTTGCTTTTCTACTACCAAAAGATACACTCCTGTTACAAGAGAGGGTAATGTGGCATCGGCAGACGATAGGGTTTTGTGTAATTTACCATCTATGCTATATACATGGATGCGACTAGCTACTTCCCAAATGTCTGTTGTCAATTGCCCTCCGTAGAACGCACGTTTTGTTTCGCTCTGGCTTTCTTCTACTGGCGAAGAACTGTTCTTGGTATAGGCATAAATGCAGAGATTAAAAGGACAGTATTGATTGCCCAATGGAATCCACTCGCCTTTTTCGTTAAAATCCATCCACTGATTGCCGTTGTGTAGTACTACCGATGTAAGTCCTTCTCTGTTACCTTCAATGGGGAGGACGGCTTTTTCGTAGGTAGAATAATACGTTACTGCAACGCAAATTTTCCCGCTCACTTTTAAAGGTTTTTCCAATTCGTGTTTGTAAAAACCAGCGTAAGGAACAATCACGCTTGGCGAGGTGTACAAGTACTGTCCAGCCTCTAGGTCAATCACCGTAAAGCTAACGCGTAGGTTAGGGCATCGAATACCTGTACCAATGGCCACCAATTCTTCCCCTTGCTTAAAGTCGTATTCTACAATACCGTCGCTTACTACTTTGGCGTCTATTCCATAGCCGCCAATCATCCCGGTTGATGTGTAATGGTATACATTGTCAATGCTATTCACATCGGTGTAATTGGTATAAGCCGTACACATATTGTTGATGTATTTGTCAAGGTATGAAATCCACAAATAACCTTGGTTGATTCCGCTGTTACCCCAAGAGTTTTGAGCAAGCCATGCTCTTTTTGTGTCGTCCCACCCAATCAGTGTGATAGCATGGTTGGGATCTTCCTCTCCGTTGTAGCAATACATGTTTTGGGAAAAGTCGTGCGATGCCAAATCATAGCAAAAGTTGGCCGATACAGCTCCATACGAAAGGATGTGTTCTTTTATGGCTGTAATGTCTCCTTCGGGTAGGTAATTCCATCCTAAAATATAGGCGGGGATGTCTTTCTTTTCGTACGATTTACACGTGGTGTTGGTAGGGTCGTAAGGCAGGGATTTGTTGTATACCACCCCTTCCAAGCGAGCCAGCAACGAATTGGCTACTTGGGTATTTCCCCCTCCTATAACAGGTTTCAATAAAAAACCGGTAAAACAAGTAGTTAGGGCTTGTGGCGAAAGATAGCCTGTGTTGATGCCATTTTTGTGCAACAAAATTTGCCAAGTGTTAGCGCACGTAAAGGCCCAGCAGGTACCATCTATCAATTGGTCTCTAGCAGGAAGGACCCATCCTTGGTCGCGCGAATCGTATACAGCAGGAAGGCTACTACGTTGGTGCGTTACCTGGTATTGGTGAAAGTCGCCAATGGGCTGAACATACCCTGATGTTGCCATCAATGGAGCAAAGAAAGTGCCCAACAATAGAGTGAAAAAGATTTTTTTTGTCATGTCTAGGTGTATTATTTTTTCTTGTTTAGTTCTGGATAGGCAATACGCGTGTGGTAAATATTGGCCAGTTTATCTTTTAAGATTTCTTTTGCCATACTAATTTCTTTTAGTGTAATAGGCGCATTGTCTAAAAAATGTTCTGTAATGATGGTGTTCACTAATTTTTCTACCAAATTACTAATGCTTTGGTCGGTATATTCATTCATGCTGCGTGAGGCAGCTTCTACCGTATCGCAAATCATTACGATGGCCAACTCTTTGGTGTACGGATTAGGTCCTTGGTAGGTAAATTGTTCTACATCGACTTCTTCGTTAGGATGTTTGTTGCACCATTCGTTGTAAAAGTAACGGGTAATGTTCTTTCCGTGGTGCGTTTCTATAAATTCAATGATGCTACGTGGCAATCCCGCTTCTTTGGCCAATAGCACCCCATCCGATACGTGTTGCTTAATAATGTGAGCGCTGGCTTCGGGGGTTAGGTATTGATGCGGATTATTGCCTTTTGCTTGGTTTTCTACAAAGTAAGCTGGATTTTGAATTTTGCCGATGTCGTGGTACAAAGCACCTGTTCTTGCTAACATAGGGTTGGCGTCAAGTTTATTAGCAATTTCGCTGGCTAGGTTGGCTACTTGCATAGAGTGCTGGAACGTACCTGGAGCGTCTTCCGACAATTTGCGCATAATAGGACTGTTTATATCGCTTAATTCGATAAGACGCATGTTAGAAATAAACCCAAATGTTTGCTCAATGACAAATACAAAGGGGTACACCAACAATAGCAAGATACCATTCAAAAAGAAGAAAGCAAACATCCAACCATTCATTTGCAAGATGCTTCCGTCCATGGTTAACCCATATCCTAAATAAATAAGGCTGTAGGTTACCACAATGGCGATGGCTGCATTTACCAATTGTGAGCGTTGCGATATATCGCGCAAGGTAGTAATGGCCACCATACCAACTGCCGCTTGTAGCAAGATAAACTCAAACGGAAGTGGCGCCAAAAAGGATGCCAAGAAAATGGTAATATAGTGCGTGTATAGCCCCGTTCGTGTGTCAAAAAAGATACTAGTAATAATGGGTATAAGTGCGTACGGTATAATGTATATCATAGCTGGATTGCCGTAATGCACTACAGCCGATGTAATTACCACGATGCTAACAATCATGCCCAGAAGCAAGGTAATAACACGTTTGCTGGCAAAATATTTTTTACGGAAAAGTCGTAAATAAAGGTAAAGCAGCAAGATAAAGCAGGTAATTAATAAGGTCTGGCCTACAATGGTGGTAAGCTGATCGTCCAAAGTGCCTTCTTGACGGGTTTCGCTTTCCTTTTTAAGCGACTCTAAGATTTGAAATGTTTTTTCGGTTACAATCTCGCCTCTGTCAATGATTCGTTCGCCAGCTTGCACCATGCCCGAAGTAACCGATATGGCGTTCAGTTCTTCGTTTTTTACTTTTAGTGTAATTTCTTCGTTGTAAGCAAGGTTTGGCACTAGCCATTTGTCAAAATCCCATGTCTCAAAGGGAATAATTCCCGCAAACGAACTGGGGTAGAGTGCTTTTAACGCTTCTATGGTTTGGCTTACCGATGTAATGTTGTTGGTGAGAGAAGGAGTGCCAATTTTGTTACGCGTAATGGTAATTTTCTCAATCTGATTATTTGTTAGCTGCACATAATCCTCGTCCGATAGTATACCTACACGGTATTTTTGCTCTATTTCTGCCAGTAGCAAATGTAGGATAGATTGCCTTTCGGAATCGCTTAGTGGGTGCAAAACAGCATGAGCTTTGTCGCTTAATTCTTGCAGTACCTTTTTGCCAATTTGTTCGTTATAGTCGTAATAAGGATGCTGACTTTTAATAATTGCATTTCGCTCGTTTTTTAGTTCTTCGGCCGATTTGTAAATCGGGAAGTCGTACGTTGCGGTTAGCAAGTCGTATTGCCATGGCTTGCCTAATTCAAATTGATACTGAAATTTACTGACGTGAGGCATTAAAAAAACCAAAGCCGCAATTGCTAAAAGGAATGCAATGGTTTTGTACGCCTCGTCAAAGAGTCGTCTGCGTGTTTTGACCTGCTCTTTCATGTTTTATGCTTCTCCTTTAAAACCACTTAACCCAAATGGTATGTTTGTTTTGTTTCCGGGCAATTCAATTTCGCCGTATTTGGCCTCGTATTTGGCAATGTTGTCTTGTAATACCATTAGCAAGCGTTTGGCTTGCTCGGTGTTAAGAATAATACGCGATTGTACTTTGGCTTTAGGTACACCCGGCATGTTGCGTACAAAGTCAATAATAAACTCGCTCGACGAATGGGCGATGATGGCCATATTTGCGTAGGTTCCTTCTGCTACGTTTTCTGGTAATTCAATGGTAAGCTGAGGTTTATTCTCTTCTTTCATGTTGTATATATTTTATATAATAAGGTATATAGGGTGCAAATATAATACTTTTTTTGACGAATGGAGTGTTTTTGTTTAATCGTTAAATCGTTTAATCGTTAAATCGAAGAATCGACTAGTTAGGAGTTAATCGCTGCGCGATGCGAAACTCCGTTGATGCGTTGATTTGTTGATGTGATATTTTCTAAATCGATTCGTCAATAATACAAAACAAATCAGCATGTTAAATAAAAAAATCGCAGAAATGTTTTGTGGGTTTAAAATCTTTTCGTACCTTTGCAACCCAAATTCGTATACAAGACAAAAATTTATATAACAAACTAACTAAACAATTTACAAATGCCTACTATTCAGCAATTAGTAAGAAAAGGAAGAACAGCATTGACAGAAAAGAGCACTGCTCCTGCGCTTGATGCTTGTCCTCAACGTCGTGGTGTTTGTGTAAGAGTTTACACAACAACCCCAAAAAAACCTAACTCAGCGTTGCGTAAAGTAGCTCGTGTACGTTTGACTAACCAAAAAGAGGTTAACTCTTACATTCCAGGTGAAGGTCACAACTTGCAAGAGCACTCTATTGTAATGATTCGTGGTGGCCGTGTTAAAGACCTACCAGGTGTACGTTATCACATTGTACGTGGTACTTTGGATACCGCAGGTGTAGCTAGCCGTACTCAACGTCGTTCTAAATACGGTGCTAAACGTCCTAAACCAGGCGCAGCTCCTGCAGCAAAAGGTAAAAAATAAGAAATTCAAACAACAGTAGTTATTAATACTGTTTTGTATTGGGCTAATATAGGTTGAGTAAATTGGTTCGGCGGAACCAGTTGAAGACGAAAGGCAACCAAACACAAAACGGATAATTTTTTTAAACAATGAGAAAAGCGAAACCTAAAAAAAGGATCGTACTTCCTGATCCTATTTTCGGCGATGTAATGGTTACTAAATTTGTAAACCATTTAATGTATGACGGTAAAAAATCTACCGCATTCACCATTTTCTATTCTGCTCTTGAAAATGTAAAAGGTAAAATGTCTAACGAAGACAAACCAGCGCTTGAAATTTGGAAAAAAGCTTTGGAAAACATCACTCCTCAAGTAGAGGTTAAATCTCGTCGTATTGGTGGTGCTACTTTCCAAGTTCCTACCGAGATTCGTCCCGAAAGAAAAGAATCTATTTCTATGAAAAACTTAATTCAGTACGCTCGTAAAAGAGGCGGTAAAACCATGGCAGACAAACTAGCTGCAGAAATCATGGATGCCTACAACATGCAAGGTGCTGCATTTAAGCGTAAAGAAGATATGCACAAAATGGCCGAAGCTAACCGTGCATTTGCTCACTTCCGTTTTTAATCAAGAAATAATATACAACAATGGCTAAAGCGGATTTAAAATTTACTAGAAATATTCGTATTATGGCGCACATTGACGCCGGTAAAACCACTACTTCTGAACGTATTTTGTTCTACACTGGTTTGACTCACAAAATTGGTGAGGTGCACGATGGTGCTGCTACCATGGACTGGATGGAACAAGAACAAGAACGTGGTATTACCATTACCTCTGCCGCTACTACCACTTTCTGGAAATACAACGATAACAAATATAAAATCAACTTGATTGACACCCCAGGGCACGTTGACTTTACCGTAGAGGTAGAACGTTCGCTTCGTATCTTGGACGGTGCTGTTGCTGCTTTCTGTGCAGTAGGTGGTGTAGAACCTCAATCAGAAACCGTATGGCGTCAAGCTGATAAATATAGCGTTCCACGTATTGGTTATGTAAACAAAATGGACCGCTCTGGTGCCGACTTCTACGACGTAGTTCGTCAAGTAAAAGAAGTATTGGGCGCTAACCCAGTAGCTATTCAAATTCCAATCGGCGCTGAAGAAACTTTCAAAGGCGTAGTTGACTTGGTTAAAATGAAAGCTATCGTTTGGAACAACGAAACCATGGGTGCTGACTACTCTGTAGAAGAAATTCCAGCAGACTTGCAAGCAGAAGCCGAAGAATGGCGTGCTAAAATGTTGGATTCTATCGCAGAATTTGACGATGCATTGATGGAAAAATATTTCGAAGATCCAGAAACCATTACCGAAGATGAAATCAAAGCTGCTATCCGTAAAGGTACTTTGAGCATGTCGATGACTCCTATGATTTGTGGTTCTTCTTTCAAAAACAAAGGTGTACAAACCATGTTGGACGCTGTTTGTTCGTATCTTCCTTCTCCATTGGATACCGAAGAAATCATCGGTCACGCAGCAGACGACGAAAACGAACAAATCGTACGTCATCCAAACGAAGACGAACCTTTGTGTGCATTGGCGTTTAAGATCGCAACTGACCCATACGTAGGTCGTTTGTGCTTCTTCCGTGTTTACTCTGGTAAATTGGATGCTGGTTCGTACGTATTCAACTCTCGTTCGGGTAAAAAAGAACGTATCTCTCGTATCTTCCAAATGCACTCAAACAAACAAAACCCTGTAGATTGCATCTCAGCTGGTGATATTGGTGCAGGTGTAGGTTTCAAAGATATCCGTACTGGTGATACTTTGTGTAGCGAAGATGCTCCAATGACTTTGGAATCGATCGATTTCCCAGATCCAGTGATCGGTATCGCTATCGAGCCTAAAACCCAAAAAGACATCGATAAATTGGGTAACGGTTTGGCTAAATTGGCCGAAGAAGACCCAACCTTTACCGTTCGTACCGACGAACAATCAGGCCAAACCATTATTAGCGGCATGGGTGAGTTGCACTTGGAAATCATTATCGACCGTCTAAAACGCGAATTTAAAGTAGAATGTAATCAAGGTCGTCCTCAAGTATCGTACAAAGAGGCTATCACCAATACTGTTGACTTGCGCGAAGTTTACAAAAAACAATCGCGTGGTCGTGGGAAATTTGC